>DASWER010000156.1:0-1969 GCA_036394655.1 Burkholderiales bacterium | reverse complement strand
TGCGCTCGCGCTCGACTACACGCGCTGCATGATGGCGTTCCTGCTGCTGCATCCCGAGCCGCGCGAGGCGCTGATGATCGGCCTGGGGGGCGCTTCGCTGCCCAAGTTCTTTCATAAGAACATGAGGAAAACCAAAGTGCGCGTGGTCGAGTTGGATGCACGCGTGCTGGCCGCGGCCCGGGCGCATTTCGCGCTGCCGCCCGACGACGAACGGCTGGCGGTCGAGATCGGCGACGGCGCCGACGCGCTCTACCCGGAATGCTGCGATCTCCTGGTGGTCGACGCCTTCGACGACGAGGTCCATGTGCCGAAGCTCGCCTCGAGAGAGTTCTACGACGCGGCGTTTCTCGCCCTGCGCGAGCCGGGTGCGCTGGTGGTCAATTTCATGGATGACGATCCGAAGTTCGACCAGCACCTGCAGCGCCTGGAGCGCGCCTTCGGCGGCGCGGTGCTGGCGATGCCGGCGCTCTACGACCCCAACCTCCTTGTGTTTGCTTTCCGCGGCGCGCCAGCCGAGATACCGTGGTCGACGCTGCGTTCGCGTGCCGAGAAGCTCGAAGCGCGCTACGAGCTGCCGTTCACGCGCTATGTCTCGAAGCTGCGCGCCATGAATCGCTCGACGCCGCAGGCGCTGCTCATCCATGGCACCTGACGCCGCGCTGCTGGCCGCGCTCGCCTTCCTCGGCGCGCTGGTCGTGGGCCTCACCGGCTTCGGCTCGGCGCTCGTCACCATTCCGCTCGCCACGCATTTCGTGCCGCTGCAATTCGCGCTTCCCCTCTTCGCGCTGGTCGACCTCGCCACCGCGTTCAGCGTCGGCCTCGAGAATCCGCGCAATGCGGCGCGCGACGAGTGGCGCCGCCTCGTGCCGATGATCCTCGTCGGCACTGCGCTCGGCGTGACGCTGCTCGTCAACCTGCCGCGCGCAGCGGGATGCTCCTGCTCGGGGTGTTCGTGCTGTCCTATGCGTCGTACAGCCTCGTGCGGCACGGTCCGCCGCGCGTGATTCACTCCGGCTGGGCCTGGCTCGCCGGCCTGTGCGGCGGCATCACCAGCACGCTCTTCGGCGCCGGTGGCCCGCCCTACGCGATCTATCTCTCGCAGCGCGGGCTCAGCAAGGAGCAGTTCCGCGCCACCATGGGGTTCGCCACGATGACGAGCATCTCGGTTCGCGTGGTGGCGTTTCTGATCACCGGCCTGTTGCTCGACCCGGTTGTATGGCTCACCGCGCTGGTGGCGGTGCCGGCCGGGCTCCTCGGCGTGTTCGTCGCGCGCCGCCTCTACCTGCGCATCTCGCGCGAGACGCTGCTGCGCGCCGTGACGCTCATCCTGCTCGCGTCAGGCGGCTCGCTTGTCCTGCGGGCGCTGCACTGACGGCAGGTCGCGGTTCGCCGGGCCGTTGATGACGTGGCCGTACGCGTCGAAGCGCGAGCCGTGGCACGGGCAGTCCCAGGTCTTCTCGCCAGGATTCCAGTGCACGATGCAGCCGAGGTGCGGGCAGGCCGCGGAACACTCGTGCGCCGCGCCGTTCGCGTCGCGGTACACCGCGATCTTCTCCAGGCCGCGGCGCACGATGGCGCCGCTGTCGCGCCCGATCTGGTCCGCGGATTTGACATCGCCCGGCGTCAGCCAGTCGGCGTACTGGGCGGCCATGTTGAGGTCTTCCTTGGCGAGCTCGCCCGCCGCCATCAGCGGCACGCGCGACGGCGAATAGAGCTTCGCCCACGGGTTCCTGCGCCCCAGGATGAGATCGCACAGCAGCATCCCGGCGATCGTGCCGTGCGTGAGGCCCATACCCGAATCGCCGGTCACGACATAGATGTTCTCGTCGTCGAGCGGGTTGTGGCCGATGAAGGCGAGGTAATCGACCGGCTCCATCACCTGTCCGCCCCACATGTATTCCAGCTCGCCCATCATCGGGAAGCGCGCGCGTGCCCAGGCGTCGAGCCTGCGATAGCGCTGCGGCGAGTC
>DASWER010000155.1:0-11033 GCA_036394655.1 Burkholderiales bacterium | reverse complement strand
GTCGCCCGGGATCTTCTTGTAGCGATCGACGTAGCCGTGGTAGGCCGCGGAGATGCCCGAGAAGTCGGCGATCACGTTCTTGATCTTGGCCTGGGTAATCATCTCCTGGCCCTTCAGGATGCCGCCGAGCAGCAACCCGATGATGACCAGCACGATGGCGATCTCGACCAGCGTGAAGCCTTGTGACTTGCGTACGGAATTCATGTGCCCTCCCTAAAGTGGCTCCCGTCTGCCGCAAGAGCTATGCCAGAGTAACACACCTTATAAACAAAGGCTTAGAGAAATCTCTGAAAGACAATTCGTCGGATTGTCGACAAAGCTGTCCGACGCTCGACAAGCCTAGCGGCGGGCGCCGCCGGCCAGCCTGCGCTCGAGCTCCTCGAGCCGCAGACGAAGGAAGCGGGCCTCCGCCGGGTCGTGGATCGCGCCGCTTTCGAGCATCGCCCCCAAAAGAACGCGGGCTGCCTCGAGCTCGTTCATGTCCTCGAGGATGAACACTTCCATCTGCCTCGCCCAAAGCGGCACCGCGGGCGAGCGCGCATTGCGCTCGATCGCCGCCGCATAACGGCGGGCCAGCGGCAGGTCATGCAGCCGGTGCTTGGCGAGCAGCGCGGCGTGCGCGAGCCACGGCCAGCGCCGATCGGGATCGATGAAGAACTGCCGGTAGAGGAACTCGAGTGCCATGCGGTCCTGCTGCGGGTCCGGGCTTTCCGCGAACACGCGCGCTGCGGCGAACAGCGGATATTCGCTCCTCGGATCGAGCGCGAGGATCGCCTCGAGCCAGCCGATCAGCCGGCCGTAGTCGAGAGCGGCGTAATCGAACGCCTGCAGGTACAGCATTGCGAGACGCGCCAGCGCCTCGGGCTCGCCGAAGCTCGCGAGCCGCAACACCTGCACGCCCGGCGCGGGCGGTAGATCGGGGCCGGCCGTTGTCCCGGGGCTCTGCTGCGAACGCCAGGCGATTTGCGCGCCGAGCGCCGCGGCAAGAGCGAGCCACACCCAGGGGGGCACTTCGCGCAGCGGGCGTTCGTCGCGCCTCATGCCCGGCGCTCGAAGTCGAATACCCCGGCCGCGGCGAGCAGCGCCGTGTAGACCAGCATGCCGCCCACGGCGAGCGCGTAGCTGCGGACATCGGCAAGGCCGTAGAGCAGCCACTCGGTGCGCGTCACGCGATCGAGCGCCGGCAACACCAGCGCAAGCGCGTCTAGCGCGTGCCGTCCAAGCTCGTGCAGGAAGCTGTCCTCCGTGAGCGGGCTCGCGGCGATCGCCTGCATCGCGCCCATCGAGCGCGCCAGAAAATAGAGTCCCGCGGTCGCGGCGAGCGCAGGAACCAGTTGCGCGAGCGTCATGGCGAAGAACAGTGCCGTAGCGGCGACCAGCGCGAGCTCGCAGGCGAGCGAGAGTGCCCAGCCGGCAACAGCCGCGGGCGGCGCCCAAAGGGCGAGCGGCACGGCGAAGGTCAGTGCCAGCACGAAGCCCAGCGCGATGAAGCCGGCCAGCCGCCCGAGGTATTGCGTCGAACGCGACAGCGGCAGCGCGAGCAGCAGCTCGAGGCGCTTGTCGTCGATCTCGCGCCGCACGCTCGCGACCACCTGCGAGGCGATCGCGAACACGGCGCACACGCGAAGCAGCGCGGCGACCACCGCCGCCTGGAGCAAACGGCTCTCGGTGATGGCGAGCTGGGCGAGGAAGCCGCCCAGGGCCACGGCAGTCACGATGCTCAGTCCCGCCAGCCACACGAGGCCGCCGCGGCGCGCTTCGATCAGCGCAAGGCGGGTGAAAATGGCCGCGGGCATGCGTTCGTTTGTAGACTAGTCGCTGCCGCCATGCAACAAGTCGCCCTGCAGCAGCCGGTCTTCGCACGCCTCGCGAATGCGACCTGGACCTTCAGCCAGCGCTATTGGCGCCTGGTGGTCGTCGCCATGCTGCTCCTGCTGCACATCGCCGTGTTCCGCGGCGTCGCCGATCCGTGGGCACGCGCCCTGCTGCTCGCACACCTTGGCCTGCTGCTGCTCTGGCAGCCGTTCCTGCGCGCCGAGCAGCGCGTCTCGGCGGCGCAGGGCGTGATCCTTTCGCTGGTGGCGCTGGTGGTGATGCTGTGGCTCGACTGGTGGCTGCTCGCCTTCTGGGTGGTGGTGATCGCCGGCCTGGTCGGCGGCAAGGTGTACCAGCACCACGCCAAGTGGCAGCGGCGCTGCTACCTGGTGATGCTCGCCTATCTTCTGGCGCTGCTCGCGATCGCGATCCTGCCGGAGATCGCGCCGCGCCGCGAGATCAATGCCGAGACGCGTCGCGCCGCTGAATACGTGCTGCCGTTCGCCTTCGTGCTGATCGCGCTGTTTCCCGCCGAGCCCGAAATCGGCGAAAGCGCCCAGATCATCGATTTTTTCTACAGCGTGTTCCTGATGCTGCTGCTGGTGGTGGTGATCCTCGGCAGCTTCACCTTCATGACGCTGACGCGTTCGAGCTATCTCGAGGCGCTGACCTACACGGTGTTCCTCACTGCCGCGGCGGTGCTGTTGATTGGCCTCGCGTGGAATCCGCGCAGCGGCGGCGGCCTCGGCGTGTTTTTCGCCCGCTATCTGTTCTCCATCGGCCTGCCGGTCGAGCGCTGGCTGCAGGTGCTGGCGCAGCTCCTGCAGGACGAAGCGCGCCCCGAGCGTTTCCTCGAGCAGGCCGGCGCTGCGCTGGGGCAGCTGCCTTCCGTGGCCGGCGTCGCCTGGGCAGCCGGGGAGCTGCGCGGCGAGCGCGGCGCGCGTACGCCCCATATCGTGCAGTTCTCGAACGGCGAGCTCGCGCTCAGCATCTTCTCGCGCTATCGCTTGAGCCCGGCCCTGCAATGGCACCTGCATCTGCTCGGTCAGCTGCTCGGCGAGTTCTACCTGGCGAAGCTGCGCGAGGAAAAGCTGCGCGAGACGAGCTACCTGCAGGCGGTGCACGAGACCGGTGCGCGTACCACGCACGACATCAAGAACCTGCTGCAGTCGCTGAACGTGCTGTGCTCGATGGCCGGCGGCGCGGAAAACCGCGACTCGGCGCAGCTCAATGCGCTGGTGCGCCGGCAGCTGCCGCTGGTCGCGCAGCGCCTCGCGCAGACGCTCGATCGCCTGCAGCGGCCGCAGGCCGAAGCCGAGACCTACGTTCCGGCGGCGCAATGGTGGGAGGCGCTCGCCCGCCAGTACCAGGGCGAGGGCGTGGAATTCATGCCCGCAAAGCTGGCTGCGCAGATCCGGCTGCCGCGCTCGCTCTTCGATAGCGTGGCCGACAACCTGATCCGCAACGCGCTCGTCAAGCGGGCGGCGGAGCCGCGCCTGCGCGTGCGCGTCTCGCTGGAGCACGGCGTGCTGCGCGTCGCGGACAACGGTAGCGTGGTACCGGCTGATGTGACACCGGCGCTGATGCGCGCGCCGCTGCCCTCGAGCGGCGGACTGGGCATCGGGCTCTACCAGGCGGCGCGGCAGGCCGAGGCGGCGGGCTATCGCCTGCTGCTCGAGGCGAATCGCGACGGCGAGGTGTGCTTTGCGCTACGTCCCGCGGCGCAGGATCACGGCAGCACCCCGGCCGCGACCAGCCTGCCGTAGAACTCGCCCACCGTGAGCCAGGTCATCTGGTCGTCGAACTCGCCATTGGCAAAGCTCGACGGCGTCGGCGTGTGCATGACGAACACGCGATCGCCGTTTATATTGGCCGCCTCGTCCAGGCCAACGCCGCCACTGGTACTGGTGTTCTTGCCGGTGGAGTAAACCAGCGCCACCACCAGGCTCTGGGTCATCACCTGATTGCTCGCACCGCCACAATCGGTTGCGGTGATTCCGCTGGCGGATTTGCAGACCAGCAGGTCGTTCGGCTGGCAGCTGATGCCGTAAGTCTTCAGGTTGGCGTTGCTAGTAAAGAGGATGGTGTTGAGCGGCGGCCCGGGTGGCGAGCAATTCGTGTTGAGCTTGGCAACGGCGTAGCGCAGGCGGTTGCCCCAGGCGTCGATCGCGAAGCCGCTCGTGTCGGTCTGCACCAGGCCCATCGAGGCCGCCGGAACATAGCCGTCGTAGTAGTTCGAGCAGTTGCCGTGGGTCTGCACCGTCGTGGTCTCGCTTCCCGAGCAGGTCGCGGGCGATGCGGCCGCGCAGAAGCTTTCCAGGCCGGCGCTGTTGCTCGCGGCGCTCACATAGCGTGCGGGACAGGGCAGCCGCCCGTTGACGATCGCGCTCGACAGCAGCATCTCGCGCGCCTGGTCGAGGCGCCGCCGCGTCTCCTCGAAATTGCGCTGCTCCACTTGCGCCGCGAGCGTGTACATCAGGCTGGCGAGCAGCAGCGTGACAATCGTGAGCACGACCGCGAGCTCGACCAGCGTGAAGCCGCGGCTGCGCATCAGTTGCTGTCGACCACGACGACGCGGTCGTTGAACGGCCGCTTGAGCGCGGCCGAGACGGCGCGGCTCACCGTCTGGCGCTCGAAGGCAGCGGTGGCGTTGCCGAATTCCAGATAGTCGCCGAGCGTGGCGCTGGGGCGCGTGGCACCGTTGATGCTGCGCCCGGCGAGGATCAAGATCGCGCGCTGGAATCCCAGCGGTGTGACGTTGGTGACGGTGATGCAATTGGGCGGAGTGCAGGCCGGCGCGGTCGCCAGCGAAGTCGCCGTGTAGCCCTGCGCCACCGCGTAGTACATCACCCGGTACCACTCGTTTCGCATGAACCAGCCCACCGTGGGGTCGCGCAAATTCGCGAGGGGATGGTCGGGAAACAGCGGCTCGAGCGGCACGTTGATTGCGGCCTGCCGGCAATCGATACCGGAAGTGTTGCCACTGAGACCGCATTGCGCGAGGGTACCCGCCGGGCTGCCGGTCGGGGCGCTGGTGCGACCCCTGAACGTGGTGCTCGCCGAGCCGTTGCTGTTCATGACGACCGTAGGCGTTGGCGGCGTTTGCAGCGTCACTCCGGCAAGGGTCGGCGCCGGCTCGAATCGCCGCAGCGCCATGCCGACGTTGAGCGCCGTGCCCTTCACTTCATAGATGACGTTAGTCGACGCAGCTCCGCTCTGCCCTGGAACGTAGGCCGTGCATGCGAGCTGAGTGCTGCCGTTGACATTGCTCACCGCGCAATTCGTGACCGTGACTGTCCAGTTCAGGCCAATGCCGGCGAGGTTGTTTCCGGGCACGTAGGTATTGCCAATGACATCCACGCTCTTCACTTCGATGGTGCCGCTGGTCCAGCGCACGAACATCGGATCGCAGGGCGAGCCGGCCGCGGGGGTGCACAGCGTCGGCGGGTTCGCCGGCGGATCGACCGGCTGATTGGCGAAGATCACCGGAAACAACCCCCGGCATGGATTGGCGGCGCACGACGCACTTCCCTGGTAGCTCGCCGTCGCGCCGGGATTGGCGAAAGGCGCGGGATACGGATACATCGGATTTGCCGCCGAAAGATTGGTCGCCCAGGCGGCGCTGGCGTAGACCGACTTGAGCGCCGGCACGATCTCGCGCGCGATGCGATTGGCGATCGCGGCCTCGATCGCCGGCATGATGTCGCCCTTGGTCAGCGCGAGTACCTGGTCGTTGAACGAGCTGCTCGGCCCCTTGCTGACGAAGGCTGCATCGGGCGGCGAGGTGGCGTTATCGCACTCGAGGTAGTTGCGCCAGTCAGGCGTGCCGGTGGTTGGCCGCGTCTGCGTCCACGCTGTGCAGCCGGTCGCGGCGGTCACGTTGATCGCCGGGCCGGGTGCGATGATGAGCGCCACGATGGTGTCGCTGTCCGTGCCGGCGATCCCATCGAGCGTGAGCTGGCCCTTGGAGTCCGAATTGATGGAGGTGTTGGTACCGGTGTATCCCCAGCCGGGCGATACCACGTACCACAGGGGTTCGCCCGACACATCGGTCAGCTTGTCGAGGCCAAGCGTGCGCCATGGCAGGCGTCCGACCTTCGGCAAACTGCAGCTCGAAGCGACCTTGCCTTCATTCGCGGTGTCGTCGAAATACGCTGCGGCTTCGGGGCAGGGCAGCGCGCCCGGGTTGTTCTCGCCAGCCTTCACCGCCTGCGCGGCGACATAGCCAATGAGGGCCTGCTTCGCGCGCATTAAGACGGCGGCGTTGTAGGCGCGATCGGCGGCCCTGGCCTCGATAGCCATGGCTTGCAGCCGCGACACCATGAAGTAGGACGCCCCCAGCGCCACGATGAGGAGCATCACCAGCAATACCGCGCCGCGCTGGCTTTGGCGCATGCGATTCATGGGCTGCGGCGCACGCGGATTTCACCGTCGCCGATGACGTCGCGTACCTCGCCGTTGCCGCGGTCGAGCGTTTCGCCGGGCTTAAGGCGCACGCGCCGGTCGCCTTCGCCGACCGTGATCGATACGGCGCCCCCGGCCGTGCGGCCGCTGTCGATGCGCGGCGCTTCCGGCGCATTGTCCCCGACCGATTCGCCGTTGATCCACACCGTGGTGGGGCCCGAGGAGCGCTTGACGAAGCCGTCGACGCGCGTCACCGGAGCGGCGACCACGACGGCGGCGGGCTTGTCGGGCACGCGCGCCTTGCGACGCGCGTCGAGGTTCGCGCGCTGCTCCGCGGTGAAGAACAGGCGGCCGAGCTCCTGCGCCTGCGCGGGCGCCCCGGCCCCCACGATCAGCAGCAAGGCGATTGCAAGCCTCATTGCTTCGCCGCCCGGTCGATGACGGTGATGAGGTCGATGTCGCAGTCGCCACGCAGCCGTGGCGTCATGGTGGTGCCAGTCACCGCCTGCCCGGTGCGGCTAAGGGCGCATTTGCGCACCGCGTAGAAGGCGTTGCCCGATTGGCGCAGGTCCGAGAGGAAGCGCAGCAGGTCCTCCTCGTGCAGCAGCGCCAGTTCGACCTTCATGGTGCTCGCGTAGAAGTCCACGTTGCCGGGCTTGCCGGGCGCCGAGCTCAGCAGGCGCTGGCGCTCGACCACGTAGCGCAAGTCAAGCAGCTCGCGCTGCGTGCGGATGCGCGTGATGGCGTCGGCCCACTCCAGGCGATGCTCCTCGCCTAGGATGTTGAGCTGCTTCAGGCGCTGGTAGACGTCGATCTTCTCGCGGACCTCGCGCTCTTCCTCCGAAATGCGCGCCAGGCGCTCGTTGTTCTCGCGGCGCTCGGCCTGCGCGGCGGCGAGCTGGTCTTGCGCGCTGCGCTGCGCTCCGCCTGCGGTGACGATGAGCGCGGCACCGGCCGCGAGCAGCGCAAGCGCGAGCGCCAACGGCAGCATCAGCCGCTTGAGCTCGTCGCGGGTGAATCTCACGGCAGCCTCCGCGCCAGCACTACGGTAAAGCGTGGCGCCTCCCCGGTTTCGGTGGTGCCGCCGATGTCCCCGGTCAGCACCCCTTCGGAGGTGATATCGAAGGGCAGCTGGGTGCGCACCAGCTCATAGCCTTCGCCGACCAGCGCACCGGCGAAGCGCTGCACCTGCGCCGTGATGCCGCGATAGTCGTTGCGCTGGGTCGCCTGCACGCGTCCCGAGACCTCGACCAGCACGGTGCTCGCGTCGGACGCTGCCGTGCTCCCGGCCGGCGGCTTGAGTGCCGACTCGCGCAGATCGCCGGCGCGGCCGACCGCCCAGCGCAGCGACTCGAGCTCGAACTGGGGATATTGCTCGAGCACGCGCGACACGTGCAGCAAGGCGCGTTCCGGATCGGCGCTGCGCTCGGCAATGCGGCGAAACTCCACCACCGCGACTTTCAGGTTCTCGGTACTCGTATCGGTGACCGGGAAGGTCGAGGTGATGCGCTGGTATTGCTGCGCGGCGCTGCGCGCCTCGCGCGTCTGCTCGGTGGCCTGGCCGCGCACGCTCATCACCTCGAGCCAGCGGCTGGCGCCGACCAGCGCGCAGGCGCAGAAACCGGCGACGCCGGCGGCGACGATGCCGCGCTGCAATTGCCACAGGAAATAACGACGCCGGTCCTCGCGGCTCGCGAACTGCTCGGCCGGCGGCTTGTGCGCGGCGAGATGCACGAACAGTGCTTCTCCGTTCGTCCCCTCCGGAACGCGGCGCAGCTTGATGCGCCGCTGGGCTTCGTCGAAATCGACGACGCGGAACACCAGCCGCGCGTCCGAAGGCAGCGCCTGCTCGAAGATGGCGCGCTGTCCCGGCGGGGCGATCACCAGCACCTGCACTGCGGCTCCGTCGCGCGGCAGGGCGCGCAGCGTCGTCAGGTACTGCACCAGGCGCTGCGTCTCGGAGCGCACGAACAGCGCCAGCGCCTGCGGCACCATGTCGACGGTGCGCTCGAGGCGCGCAAAGCGCAGCTTGCCGTTCTCGACGTAGCACTGGCGCAGGCCTGCGCGATTGGCCGTCACGATGAGCAGGCGCGTATCGCGGCCGGCGAGCCGGGCGGCGAGCGCCGGCGCAAGCAGCGGCACCGAGTACACCCCCGAGAGCCGCGTGCCGGCTTCTTCCAGCGCATCGAGCCACGGCGTGAGCTGCTGCGTGTTGGTGAACGAGGTGAGCAGCACGCGCTCGTTGCGCCGTTCGGGCGTGGCCACCTGGCCGAGCGAGAGCGCGGTGGCGAGTCGCGTGTCGCGATAGCGCTGTGCCAGGCGCCGCGCCAGCACCGCCTCGCGGTCGGCGCCGCGCAAATAGGCGATCTGCTCCTCGTGGAAGTCCTCGCCGGCGAGGTCGGCGACCACGGCGAACAGGGCGCCGCGCTGGCCAGCCAGGTATTCGCGGAACGTCGAGAGGCCGAGATCGTCGCCGGTGAACTTTCCCTCGAGCTCGAGCGTCGGGCCGACGCTGCGGTAGAGGTAGTGGTCCTCGGCGGTGAAATAGAGGATGTGGCGCGTGGCCATGGGCTAGAACTTCAATTTCGAGATCGAGTCGTACACCGGGCCGAGCACCGACAGCATCACCCAGCCGAGGATCGCGCCGAGCACCAGGGTAAGTGCCGGCTCGATCATCGCCTGCACCTTGCCGATCGATTCCTTGACGTCGCGGTTGTAGAAATAGCTGACGTTGAGCAGCGCCGTGTCGAGCGCGCCGGTGTTCTCGCCGATGCGCATCATGCGGATGACCAGCGGCGGAAACAGGTTCAGGTCCTGGAACGCCGCGGTCAGGTTCTTGCCCTCGGCGATCTGCTGGCCGGCGCTGCGCAGCGCCTGCTCGAGCGGCTTGTTGGCGACGATCTCCTCGCAGCTGCGGATCGCATCGAGCACCGTGATGCCCGACGAATACATCATGGCGAAGCTGCCGGCGAAGCGCGACAGGATGATCTTGCGCAGGATCGGGCCGATCAGCGGCATCGAGATCTTGTAGCGGTCGACGGCATATTCGACCGCGGGACTGGTCTTAATCGCGAACTTGAGACCGAACCAGGCGACGAACGGCGCCGCGACCACCAGATACCAATAGGCGACCAAGAAGTTCGACACCGCCATCAAGATCCGGGTCTGCAGCGGGATGTTCTCGCCCATGTTGCGGATGAAGCCGGTCATCTGCGGCACCAGGAAAATCATCAGGAACAGGGTGACCAGCAGCACGATGCCGCCGACGAAGGCGGGATACATCAACAGCTTCTTGGTCTGCGAGGCGAGCTCGTCCTCCCATTTCAGGGTCTCGGTCAGGCTCTTCAGCACTTCACCCAGCTTGCCGGTCTGCTCGCCCGAGCGCACCAGGCTGACGAACACCTTGCTGAACACCTCGGGAAATTCGGCGAGCGCCTGCGACAGGCTGCGGCCGCCTTCGATCGACTCGACCAGCCCGGCGACCACCTCGCGAAAGCGCGCGTTCTCCACGCTCTCGCGCAGATCCGACAGCCCCTCCATCACCGGCACGCCGGCGTTGGCGAGCTGCTCGAGGTGGAAGCAGAAGTTGATCAGATCCGAGCGCTCGACGCCGCCGCCGAACAGGCGCCCCCTCTGCCGCGAAGGCGCCCCCGAGATGAGATCGAGGTCCATGCGCGACAGGCGCTGCTCGAGATCGAACAGATTCACGGCCTCGACGCGGCCCATCACGCTCTTGCCGTGCGTGTCGACCGCCTTGTAGCTGTAGAGCGCCATGGGCGGGGGCTCAGGCCATGCGGTCGGTGAGATCGACCACGCGCATCACTTCGTCGAGGCCGGTGAGGCCCGCGCGCACCAGGCGCACGCCGTCGTCGGCGAGCGTGCGGAAGCCGGCGGCCTTGGCCGCGCCCACGATCTCGCGCGCGGTGGCGCGGCGCGCGATCAGCTCGTCGATCGCGCCGTCGATCTTGAGGATCTCGAGAATCGACTGGCGGCCGCGGTAGCCCTGGTAGTCGCATTGCTCGCAGCCCACGGCGCGGAAGATGGCCGCGGGCTCGGTCGGCGTGATGCCGAGCAGGCGCCGCTCGCGCACATCCGGGTCGTACGACTGGCGGCAGGTGCGGCAGAGCTTCCTCACCAGGCGCTGGCCGAGGATGCCGATGATGTTGCCGGCGAGGATGTCGGGCACGATGCCGATGTCGAGCAGGCGCGGAAACGCGCCGGCGGCAGAGTTGGTGTGTAGCGTCGAGTACACCTGGTGGCCGGTCATCGCGGCGCGGAATGCCATTTCCGCGGTCTCGTGGTCGCGGATCTCGCCCACCAGGATGGCGTCGGGGTCCTGGCGCATCAGCGCGCGGATGCCGTTCGCGAAATCGAGCTTCGCCTCCGATACGGAAGTTTGCCGGATCAGCGTCATCGGGTACTCGACCGGATCCTCGAGCGTCATGATGTTGATGCCGTCGGAATTGATGTGGTTCAGGATCGAGTAGAGCGTCGTGGTCTTGCCGCTGCCGGTGGGGCCGGTGACGAGGATGATGCCTTCGGGGCGCGCGATCATGCGCTTGAGCAGCTCGAGCTGCGTCTCGTCGAGGTTGAGCTTGTCGAGCGGCACGATGCCCTTTTGCCGGTCGAGGATCCGCAGCACCAGGTTCTCGCCGTGCGTGGTCGGCAGGCTGGCGACGCGGAAGTCGACCACGCGGCCCGACATGGTGGCCGAGATGCGCCCGTCCTGCGGCGCGCGCGTCTCGGCGATGTTCATCTTTGCCATCACCTTGAGCCGCACCGCCATCGCCGGCCAGTAGGTCTTGTGCAGCGAG
>DASWER010000154.1:0-6408 GCA_036394655.1 Burkholderiales bacterium | reverse complement strand
ACGATGCCCGACTCATCCAGGCGCACCAGCTGCGCTTCGGAGAGGTTCGAGATATCCCGGGTGATTTCCTCGGGTCCGAGCTTGGTGTCGCGCGCGACGACGGTGAGCTCCTCGATGTGGATCGAGGTGAAGCGGTCCTCGCCGACCACGCGCTCGCTGATGAGGATCGAATCCTCGAAGTTGTAGCCGTTCCACGGCATGAACGCGACCATCATGTTCTGGCCGAGCGCGAGCTCGCCCAGATCGGTCGAGGCGCCGTCGGCCACCACATCTCCCTTGGCGATGCGCTCGCTCTGCTTAACGATGGGCCGCTGGTTGATGTTGGTGTTCTGGTTCGAGCGCGTGTACTTCGTAAGTTTGTAAATATCTACGCCCACGTCGCCTGCCACGGTCTCGTCATCGTTCACACGCACCACGATGCGGTTGGCATCGACGTAGTCGACCACGCCGCCGCGCAAGGCGATGACGCAGGTGCCCGAATCGATCGCGGCAGTGCGCTCGACGCCGGTGCCGACCAGCGGCTTCTCCGGGCGCAGGCAGGGCACGGCCTGGCGCTGCATGTTGGAGCCCATCAGCGCGCGGTTCGCGTCATCGTGCTCGAGGAACGGAATCAGCGATGCCGCCACCGAGACGATCTGCGAGGGCGCCACGTCCATGTACTGCACTTCTTCCGGCGATTTCAGCTCGAACTCGTTCTTGAAGCGGCACGACACCAGCGTGTCGGTGAGCTTGAGGCCCTTGTCGAGCGAGGCGTTCGCCTGGGCGATGACGTAATTGCCTTCCTCGATCGCCGAAAGGTAGTTGATCTCGTTGGTCGCCTTGCTGTCCTTCACCTTGCGGTAGGGCGTCTCAAGGAAGCCGTACCGGTTGGTGCGCGCATAGAGCGCGAGCGAATTGATCAGGCCGATGTTCGGGCCTTCCGGCGTCTCGATCGGGCATACCCGGCCGTAGTGCGTCGGGTGAACGTCGCGCACTTCGAAGCCGGCTCTTTCCCTGGTGAGGCCGCCCGGTCCAAGGGCCGAGACGCGGCGCTTGTGGGTGATCTCGGACAAGGGATTGGTCTGGTCCATGAACTGCGAGAGCTGGGAAGAGCCGAAGAACTCCTTGATGGCGGCCGAGATCGGCTTGGCGTTGATCAGGTCGTGCGGCATCAGGTTTTCCGATTCCGCCTGGCTCAGTCGTTCCTTGACGGCGCGTTCCACGCGGACCAGCCCGGCGCGGAACTGGTTCTCGGCCAGCTCGCCCACCGAGCGCACGCGGCGGTTGCCGAGGTGGTCGATGTCGTCGATCTCGCCGCGGCCGTTGCGCAGCTCGACGAGTATCCGGATCACTTCGACGATGTCCTTGGGGCTGAGCGTGAGGCGCGGCTCGATGCGCACCTCGAGCTTCTGCTTGTCGATGCCCTTGCCCTTGAGGTCGTGGAACATCTTCTCGACCACGGCCTGCGCCTCGGCCTCGGTGGCGATGCCTTCCAGGCCGACCTTGTTGAGCGAGAGCTCGGGCACGTGCTTGAAGTAGGTGCGCAGCTCTTCCTCGGCCTCCTTCGGCAGGCCGACGCCGCGGAAGCGCAGCTGCCAGCTGGTCTCGGAGGGCGCGCCGATGCGGCGGTTGAACTTCATGCGGCCGACCGCCGAGAGGTCATAGCGCTCCTCGGCGAAGAACAGGCCGTTGAACAGCGTCTCGACCGCGTCTTCCGTCGGCGGCTCGCCGGGGCGCATCATGCGGTAGATCGCGACGCGCGCCGCGTTCATGTCCGCGGTTTCGTCGGCACGCAGCGTCTGCGAAATGTACGCGCCCTGGTCCAGATCGTTGGTGAACAGAGTCTGGATGCGGTCGACCTTGGACTCGCGCAGCTGCGCGAGCAGCGTCTCGGTGATCTCGTCGTTGGCATTGGCGATGATCTCGCCGGTGTCCTTGTTGATCACGTTGTGCGCGAGCGTGCGGCCGAGGATGAACTCGTCGGGCGCGCTGATCTTCTTCAGCCCCGCCGCCTCCATGTCGCGGATGTGCTTCACCGTGATGCGCTTGTCCTTCGCCACCAGCGTCTTGCCCTGCCGGTCGTTGATGTCGAAGCGCGCCACCTCGCCGCGCAGGCGCTCCGGCACCACCTCGAACTCGACCCCGGTGGGCTTGACGTGGAACGCATCGAAGTCGAAGAACTCGGCGAGGATCCGCTCGGGCGTGTAGCCGAGCGCCTTGAGCAGGATGGTCACCGGCATCTTGCGGCGCCGGTCGACGCGGAAGAACACGATGTCCTTCGGGTCGAACTCGAAGTCGAGCCACGAGCCGCGGTACGGAATGACGCGCGCCGAGAACAAGAGCTTGCCGCTGGAGTGCGTCTTGCCGCGGTCGTGCTCGAAGAACACGCCCGGCGAGCGGTGCAGCTGCGACACGATGACGCGCTCAGTGCCGTTGATGATGAACGAGCCGGTGGTCGTCATGAGCGGGATCTCGCCCATGTAGACCTCCTGCTCCTTCACCTCTTTCGTCGTCGGCTTGGGCGCCTCCTTGTCCATGATCACCAGGCGCACCTTGGCGCGCAGTGGGCTGGCGTATGTCAGGCCGCGCTGCTGGCATTCCTTGACGTCGAACGGCGGCTCGCCCAGCGAGTAGCTGACGAACTCGAGCCGCGCATTCTGCGAATGGCTGACGATCGGGAAGATCGAGGTGAACGCTGCCTGCAAGCCCTCGTTCCTGCGGCCCTCGGGCGACATATGCGCCTGCAGGAACGCGGTATAGGACTCGAGCTGGGTCGCGATCAGGAACGGCACTTTCTGCACGATCGCCCGCTTGGCGAAGCTCTTGCGGATGCGTTTACGCTCGGTCAACGAATAGGTCATGAAGGCTCCTGGCCGCGGCAACGGGGAATAGACAAAGGAAAAGCCCCCAAGCTAGAGGGTCTTTGCTTTGTCTTCGGGATTTCCCGGCGGGGTCTGTGTGACCCCTGCCGGGCTCCGAAGTTCCTGAATTTGCTTACTTGATCTCCGCCTTGGCGCCGGCGTCGATCAGCTTCTTCAGCACCGCCTCGGCGTCGGCCTTCGACACGCCTTCCTTCACCGGTTTCGGGGCGCCGTCGACGAGATCCTTCGCCTCCTTGAGGCCGAGGCTCGTGACTTCGCGCACCGCCTTGATGACGTTGACCTTGTTGTCGCCAACGGCGGTCAGCATCACGGTGAACTCGGTCTTTTCCTCGGCGGGCGCGGCGGCCGCAGCGGCGGCCGGCCCTGCCACGGCGACCGCCGCGGCAGCAGACACGCCAAACTTGTCTTCCATGTCCTTGATGAGCTGCGAGAGCTCAAGGACGGTCATCTTGCCGATCTCTTCCAGAATCTGTGCGCGTTCCATTGTCTTCTCCAATAGGTTCCTGATTAGTTAGGCAGCAGCCTTTTCCTTCGAATCGCGATAGGCGGCGAGGGTGCGCACGAACTTGCCGGGCACCTCGTTCATGGTGCGAACCAGCTTCGCCACGGGCGCCTGCATCGTGCCCATGAGCTTCGCCAAGAGTTCTTCACGCGAGGGCAGCAATGCCAGCGCCTTGACGTCCTTGTCGGACATCACGGTGTTCGGCATCGCGCCGCCGCGGATCACGAAGTTCTCGTTCTCCTTGGCGAAGTCGGCAAGCACCTTCGCACCGGCGACCGGATCGGCGGCAATGCCGTACATCAGCGGACCGACCATCTTGTCGGCCAGCTTCTCGAACGGCGTGCCCTTGACTGCCCTGCGAGCGAGCGTGTTCTTCAGCACCCGCAGGTAAAGACCCGACTTCCTCGCCCTGGCACGAAGCTGGGTGACGCGCCCGACGTCCAGGCCGCGATACTCCGCGACGATGACCGCCTGGGCTGCCGCCAGCTTGGCCGCGACTTCCGCGACCATCGCCTGCTTCTGCTCCAGATTAAGACCCAAGGTCTACCTCCTTTACTGCGTTAAGAACCGGCGACCTTGAATCAGGAACCCTGCTTGCATTCCTTCTCCGGGGTGCGCCGTCTGCGTAGGAAACAACTTGATTAAGCCCTGCGGCTCCTACGGTCTTTGACAGCTGCTCTTGCGAGCAACAGCCCAAAGTCATTGTTGTGCCGAGAGCGAAGACGGATCGACTTTCACGCCGATCCCCATCGTGCTCGACACCGATAGCTTCTTCAAAAAAATCCCTTTCGTCGCTGCGGGCTTCGCCTTGTTCAGCGCATCGACCAGCGCCGCGAGGTTCTCGCGCAACTGCTCGGGCGAAAACGACGCCCGGCCGATCGTGCATTGCACGACGCCGGATTTGTCGGCGCGGAACTGCACCTGGCCGGCCTTGGCGTTCTTTACCGCGCCCGCCACATCCGGGGTCACGGTGCCGACCTTCGGGTTCGGCATCAGGCCGCGCGGGCCGAGGATCTGGCCGAGCTGGCCGACGACTCGCATCGCTTCCGGCGCCGCGATCACCACGTCGAAATCCATCTTGCCGGCCTTGATCTGCTCGGCGAGATCTTCCATGCCGACGATGTCGGCGCCCGCCGCCTTCGCCGCCTGCGCCTTATCGCCGGGCGCAAATACGGCGACGCGCACTTTCTTGCCGGTACCGGCGGGCAGCACGACCGAGCCGCGCACCGTCTGCTCGCCCTTCTTCGGATCGATACCGAGGTTCACGGCGACGTCCACCGCCTCGTCGAACTTCGCGGTCGCCGTTTCCTTGATCAGCTTGAGCGCGTCCATGGCCGGATAGGTCTTGTTGCGGTCGACCTTGGAGTCGAACGCCTTCCTGCGCTTGGAGATGTGCGGCATTACATGCCCTCCACGATCACACCCATCGAGCGCGCGCTGCCGGCGACGATGCGCATGGCGGCTTCCAGATCGGCTGCGTTCAGGTCCGGCAGCTTCGCCTTGGCGATCTCCTCGACCTGCTTCCGCGTGATCTTGCCGACCTTGTCGCTGTGCGGACGCGCGCTGCCGGACTCGATGCCGGCGGCTTTTTTGATCAGCACGGTGGTCGGCGGCGTCTTGATGATGAACGAGAAGCTCTTGTCGGCGTAGGCCGTGATCACCACCGGCAGCGGCAGGCCGGGCTCGACCTTCTGCGTCTGCGCGTTGAAGGCCTTGCAGAACTCCATGATGTTCAGGCCGCGCTGACCGAGCGCGGGCCCGATGGGCGGCGAAGGATTCGCCTTCCCGGCTGGAACCTGAAGCTTGATCAGGCCAACGATCTTCTTTGCCATTCAAATCTCCTGTGGGTGCAAGCGAGCGCAGCGCGCTCTCCCCGGTTTAAGCCTTCTCTACCTGCCCGAATTCCAGCTCCACCGGCGTCGAGCGGCCGAAAATCGTGACCGCCACGCGCAGCCGGCTCTTCTCGTAGTTCACGTCTTCGACGGTGCCCTGGAAATCCGTGAACGGGCCGTCCTTGACGCGCACCATCTCGCCCACCTCGAACAGCACCTTGGGCTTGGGCTTCTCCACGCCCTCACGCATCTGCTGCATGATGGCTTCGACTTCCTTCTCCGGGATCGGCGCCGGCTTGGTGGCCGTGCCGCCGACGAATCCCGTGACCTTGTTGGTGTTCTTCACCAGGTGCCAGGTGTCGTCGTTCATCTCCATCTCGACCAGCACGTAGCCCGGGAAAAACTTGCGCTCCGACATGTGCTTCTGGCCGCCCTTCATCTCGACGACCTCTTCGACCGGCACCAGGATCTTGCCGAACTTATCGTTCATTCCGGCGCGGTTGATCCGGTCTTCGAGCGCGCGCTGCACCGACTTCTCGAAGCCGGAATAAGCGTGCACCACGTACCAGCGCTTGCCGCTCATGTCTTTTTCCAGCCGAGAATCAGATCGTAGAGAACCCATTCCAGTGTCTTGTCGCTCACCCATAGAAAAATCGCCATCACCACCACGAAGGCGAACACCGCCGCCGTGGTCTGCATCGTTTCCTTGCGCGTCGGCCAGACCACTTTCTTGACTTCGGTCACCGCCTCGCCGGCAAATACGCCGAACTGCCGACCCGGCTCGCTGAACCAGGCCACTACCGCGCCGGCGGCAATGCCGGCGATCACTGCGAGCAGCCGCAGCACGAACATGGTGCCTTCGCCGAGCCAGTAATAGGCCCAGATGCCAGCGCCCACGAGCGCCACTGCTATCGCCAGCTTTACCTTGTCGATCATCGTTCGGCGAGTTTTAAGCGGCTTCTCTGCGTACTTTTAGTGGCAGGGGCAGAGGGCCTCGAACCCCCAACCTTCGGTTTTGGAGACCGACGCTCTGCCAATTGAGCTATGCCCCTGTCTCTCTCCGTTACTCGATGATCTTCG
Source organism: Burkholderiales bacterium (assembly GCA_036394655.1). Lineage (GTDB taxonomy): Bacteria > Pseudomonadota > Gammaproteobacteria > Burkholderiales > SG8-39 > SCGC-AG-212-J23. The sequence goes on along the minus strand of DASWER010000154.1, from coordinate 133 downwards.
CGACGACGCCGGCGCCGACCGTCTTGCCGCCCTCGCGGATGGCAAAGCGCAAGCCCTGCTCCATCGCGATCGGCGTGATCAGCGTCACCACCATCTTCACGTTGTCCCCGGGCATCACCATCTCGGTGCCCTT
>DASWER010000153.1:0-2204 GCA_036394655.1 Burkholderiales bacterium | reverse complement strand
GGCTGGGACGAGGTGCAGCGCGCGTTCCTCGAGCACTCGGTGCTGGTGTTCCGCGATCAGGAGCTCGAGCCGGCGGACCTGATGCGCATCGGCGCGCAGTTCGGCGAGCCCTGCCACTACCCCTTCGTCACCGGCCTCGAGGGCTTCCCCTACATCTTCGAGGTGGTGAAGGCCGAGGAGGAGAAGACCAACTTCGGCGGCAACTGGCACAGCGATACGACTTATCTGAAGCAGCCGCCGCTCGCCACGCTGCTCTACGCGCTGGAGACGCCGGCCCAGGGCGGCGATACGCTCTTCGCCAGCACCCGCGCGGCATACGACGCGCTTTCTGAAGGCATGCGCAAGCTGATCGATGGCCTGGTGGGCGTCAACAGCGCCGGACTCAAGCACGGCGGCGGGCGCAGCAAGATGCACAGCAGCATCGGCGGCATGAAGGTGCACGACACCGACAGCGCCGAGCAGTACGAAGCCGAGCATCCGGCGGCGCGCACCCATCCGCAGACCGGGCGCAAGGCGCTGTATGTCAGCCGCAGCCACACCATCCGCTTTCGCGACATGACGGAAGAGGAAAGCAAGCCGCTGGTGGAGTTCCTGATGGCGCACATGACGCGCCCGGAATTCACCTGCCGCGTGCGCTGGGCGCCGGGCACGCTCACCGTCTGGGACAATCGCTGCACCCTGCACAACGCGGTCAACGACTATCACGGCCAGCGCCGGCGCATGCGGCGCCTCACGGTAGGGGCTCAAACTCCCGTTTAACCCGTTTGCGGTTCGCCTCCGTTTAATGGCAGTACAGGAGGCAACAACCATGAAGAACCGCAGCCGATTTGTCCTTAGCGCCCTTTATCTGGTCACCATGAGCGCTCTCGCCGAGGAGAGCCGCATCAGCCGCGTGACTTTGTACGCGGGCAGCGCCACCGTCGAGCGCTCGGTGGCGATCTCCACCGAAGCCACAAGAGTCGAGCTCACCGGCCTGCCGGCGAACTTCGACATGCGAAGTCTGCGCGTCGAAGCCGATCCCGGCATCCGCATCGGCGAGGTCTCGGTGCGCGACGTCTCGCGCACGATCGCGCTCGGCAGCCGCGAGGCCGAGCTCGAGGCGCGCATCCAGGCGCTGAAGGACGGCCGGGCGATGCTGGAGACGGAGGCGAAGAGCGCGGAAATGGTGCGCGACTTCCTGGTCTCGCTAAGCTCGCGCCCACCCGCTGACGGGGAGAAGCGGCCCTCGGTGGACGCCAAGTCCATTCCCACGGTGATCGAAGCGATCCGCCGCGGCGGCGGCGACGCGCTCGGCGCGATCCAGCGCGTCGAGGTGAAGAAGCGCGCGCTCGACAAGCAGGTCGCCGCGCTCGAGCGCGACCTAGCCCGGCTGCGCAGCGGCGCGCGCGATGCGCGCATCCTGGTGATCAGCTACTCGGCGACTCAGCCCGGCGAGGTGCGCGCGCTCTACCACGTGGCCAACGCCGGCTGGCGGCCGCTCTACCGCGCCTCGCTCGATTCCAACGGCTCGAAGGTCGAGCTCGAGCGCCAGGCGATCGTGACGCAGCGCACCGGCGAGGACTGGCGCGGCGTGACGCTGCGCCTTTCCACCGGCGTGCCGCGCGCGGCGAACATGGTCGACCCTTCGACGTGGGAGCTAGCCATCGCGCCGCAGGTAATGAACGAGGCGCGCGCCATGAACGATGCGATGCAGGCCCCGGCGTCGGTGGCCGCGAAAATGGCAGCGCCCAAGGCACGCGCCGAGGAGCCGAGGTTCGATGTCGTCGAGCAGCAGACGCAGTTCTCGACCGAGTTCGAGGTGCCGGGGCGCGTCGATCTCGGCGCCGACGGCCGCCAGGTCACGGTCTCGCTGGCGAAGCAGTCGCTCGCGGCGAAGCAGCGCGTGCGCATCGTGCCGCGGCGCGATCTCACGCCGCTGGTCACTGCCGAAACCGCGTTTCCGGAGGGCGTGTGGCTCTCCGGCGATGTCCAGCTCTACCGCGACGGCAGCTACATCGGCTCGACCTACTGGAACACGCAGGCCAAGGAGCGTGTGGTGCTGCCGTTCGGCCGCGACGACCGCGTCCAGGTCACGGTGAATCGCCTGAAGAACCGCAGCGGCTCGGCCGGCATCATCGGGCAGCGCGGCGAGCGCCAGATCGCCGACCAGTACGCCGTCACCAGCCGCCACAAGGCGCCGGTCGAGCTGCTGGTGCTGGAATCGG
>DASWER010000152.1:0-10420 GCA_036394655.1 Burkholderiales bacterium | reverse complement strand
TCTCGATCGCCTTGATGGCGCGGTCGAAGGCCACCCAGCACATCACCTTCGAGTAGGTGAAGCGCCGGCGCGGTCCGCGCACTTCCCACAGGCCTTCGTCGGGCTCCTGCCAGCAGGTCTCGAGGTGCTTGAGCAGCGCGCACTGCAGGTCCCACGCCGCCTCGTGCCTCGGCAGGCCGTGCTTGCGTCCCTGGTGCAGCGCGTCCATCACCTCGCCGTAGACGTCGAGCTGCAGCTGACTCGCCGCCGCGTTGCCGATGCGCACCGGCTGCGACTTTTCGTAGCCCGGCAGCCACGGCAGCGTCATCTCGGGCAGGCGCCGCTCGCCGGCGAGGCCGTACATGATCTGCAGCTGGCTCGGCGCGCCGGCGATGGCGCGCAGCAGCCAGTCGCGCCACGCCCCCGCTTCATCGTGATAGCCGGCGTTCATCATCGCGAGCAGCGTCAGCGTCGCGTCGCGCAGCCAGCAATAGCGGTAGTCCCAGTTGCGCACGCTGCCGATCTGCTCGGGGAGCGACGTCGTGGGCGCCGCCACCAATCCTCCGGTGGGGGCGTAGGTCAGCGCCTTCAGCGTGATCAGCGAGCGCTTTACGAACGGCGCCCATTCGCCTTTGACGGTGCAACGCTCGCACCATTTCAGCCAGTATTCCTCGGTCGCCTTAAGGGCGCGCTCGGCGTCGGAAGCCCCCGGGATGCCGAGATGCGAAGCGCTGTGCGTGAGCGTAAAGGCGATGCGCTCGCCCGCGCCGACTTCGAACTGCGTCACGGTGGTGAGATCCTTGCCGCGCAGCGGCAGCGGCGAGCGCAGCACCACCATGTCGGGACCGGCGATGGCGCGGATACCGTTCCCCTCCGGCAGGCGCGTGACCCAGGGAACCGATGCGCCGTAGTCGAAGCGCAGGATGAACTCCAGGTCCATCTTCACGTGGCCGCGGCGGCCGTGCACGATGCGCACCAGCTGGCAGGCCTCCTCGCGGGTCGGCATGAAATCGATCAGGGTCACGGCGCCCTCGGGCGTTTCGAACTCGGTCTCGAGGATCAGCGAGTCGCCGCGATAGCTGCGCTGCGCACAAACCTCGGCGCCGGCCGGCGCGATGCGCCAGCGGCCGTGCTGCGGCTTGCCGAGCAGCGCGGCGAAGCAGGCGGCGGAATCGAAGCGCGGCCAGCACAGCCAGTCGATCGAGCCGTTGCGCCCGACCAGCGCCGCCGAATGACAGTCGCCGATCAGCGCGTAGTCTTCAATCTTCAAACAGCAGCACCGTCTTCACGTCGCCTTGACGCTTCTCGTAGGCCTCGTGCCAGTTTTTCAGGCCGACGCGGCGTGTGATCAGCTTGTCGAGCCAGGCGCGGCTCGCATGCGAAAGCGCATCGGCGGCGGCGAGGTAGTGGCGCAGGTTCGCATTCACGGTGCCGAACACGACGCGGTTCTCGAGGACCATCGACTGGTTGAGCTTCGCGACGTCGAACGAGGCGTCGTGCTGGCCGCCGCCCAGGCCGGTGAGGCAGACGATGCTGCCCGGCGCGCTGCCGCTCACCGCCTGCACGATGACCGCCGGCGAGCCGGTGGACTCGATGACGATGTCGGGCTCGATCGCCGGGAACTCGCGGTGGTAGGTGGCGCCGAGCTCGCGCACCAGCGCGGGCTTGGGTCCCGATTCGTTGCGGTCCATGACGTGCACCTCGAGGCCGCGCTGCACGCCCATCAGCGCCGCCATCAGGCCGACCGGCCCGGCGCCGGTGATCACCACGCGCTCCGGCGCCCAGCGCGCGCGCCGGCCGATGCGCTCGATGTGCTCCCAGGCTTTGGCGAGCACGCTCGCCGGCTCGAGCAGCACTGCGGCCAGGCCGAGCACCGGGGTTACCTTGATGGCAAAACCAGGATCGCTGCGCCAGCGCTCGGCGCAGAAGCCGTCGGCCTGCTTGATGCCGCGCTCGGTGTACCGGCCATTGCGGCACATGTCCCACTCGCCGAGCGCGCAGTTCACGCAGGGCACCGGGTCGGGATGTCGCACGATGCCGACGACCATGTCGCCGATCGCGAAGTCGCTGTCGGGTGGCGCGCTGATCACGCGGCCGAGCGACTCGTGGCCGAGCACCAGGCGCTCGCGCCCGGGCGCGGCTTCGCCGTAGAGGCCATCGACCAGCTCGCGGTCGGTGCCGCAGACGCCGACGGCGAGCGCACGCACCAGGATGGAGCCCGGCTTCTCGGGCGGCTCGGGGACCTCGTCGAGGCGCTGCGAGCCGGCCTTGCCTGGCGCGAGAGTGACGGCGCGCATTTAAAACTGACCGCGGCGCGGCGGCCTTAGTTCAGGTGCCGGCGCGCAGAGTTGTAGCGATTTCCGTTTCCTTGCCGTCGCGATACACCCTAAGGCGCACCGTGTCGCCGACCTTGTGCTCGTCGATGCGGTTGAGCAGCTGGGCAACGCTTTCCACCGGCTGGCCGTCCACGGCGACGATGACGTCGCCGGGTTGGAGGGGCACACCGGGCGCTGCGCGCAATACTGCAACCCCCTTCACGCCGATCCGCTGGGTCATGCGCGGGTTGACCTCGTCGTGCGCCTCGATGCCGAGCGCCGGCCGCACGTACGAGCCCTTCGCGATGAGCTGCGGCACGACGCGGTTCACGGTGTCGACCGGTACCGCGAAGCCGACGCCGGCGTAGGCGCCCGACGGGCTGAAGATCGCGGTGTTGATGCCGATCAGCCGTCCGGCCGAGTCGAGCAGCGGGCCGCCCGAATTCCCCGGATTGATCGCGGCGTCGGTCTGGATCAGGTGGTCGATCTCGCGGCCGTCTTCGGTGGGCAGCGCGCGGTTCAGCGCCGAGACCACGCCGGTGGTGAGCGACCAGTCGAGGCCGAAGGGATTACCGATGGCGAACACCTTCTGTCCCACCCGCAGGTTGCCGCTGGTGCCGACCGGCAGCGGCGCCGGCCGGCGCTCGAGCACCTCGATGCGCAGCACCGCGAGGTCGTGCACCGGGCTTGCGCCGACCAGCTTCGCCGGATAGTCGCGCCCGTCGTTCAGCCGCACGCGCGCCCGCGGCGCGCTCTGCGCGACGTGGTTGTTGGTCACCACGTGGCCCTGCGCATCCCATATGAAGCCCGAGCCGGTGCCGCGCGGGATCTCGGCCACGTTGCGCGTGAGCAGATCGATGACGCGCGCTGAAGTGCTGATGTAGACCACCGAGCCCTTCGAGCGCTCAAACAGCTCGATGGTGGCTTTCTCGTCCGCGGCGAGGTCGCCGCGCGCCTCGACCGGCCGCGGCGGCTCGGGCTCCGGGCCGGAGACGACCCGCGGGCGCTCGAGCCATTGCTGGCCATAGATCGCCACCAGCCCGCCGAGCAGGGCGGCGGCGAGAAGTACCGTAAACGAGGTGCGGCCGCGCTGCGCCTTCCTGCCTTTTGTCATGTCGGTACCGGTCCGAGCGTCAGGTTCGCGCGATTCTTCCACATCCTTCTGCAAGCATGCTGGAATCGTGCCCGTGAGAGATCTGGTGGATCTCGCCTTTCTCGTGGCCGTGGCGGTGGCGGCGCTGACCGCTTCGGGCCACGCCGTCATCCACAAGCGCGATTCGCGCTCGGCGGCGATCTGGCTCCTGCTGATCTGGATCCTGCCGGCGCTCGGCCCGGTGCTGTATGCGCTGCTCGGCGTCAACCGGGTCGAACGGCGTGCCGCCCGCATGCGCCGCGGCATGGTGCGCCACCGCACCGATCCGCAATTCCCGGCGAGCGAGCCCGGCACGCATTTCACGCCGCTCGCGCGCCTGGTCGGCCAGATCGTCGAGCGGCCGCTGCTCGCGGGCAACGCCGTCGAGGTGCTGATCGACGGCGCCAACGCCTATCCCGCGATGCTCGACGCGATCAACCGCGCGCAACGCTCGATCGCCATGGCGTCGTACATCTTCGACGAAGACGGCATCGGCGCCGAGTTCGTCGACGCGCTCGGCGCGGCGGTGAAGCGCGGCGTCCAGGTCTGCGTGCTGATCGACGACGTCGACGCGCGCTTCTCGACCTCGAGCGCGGTCAAGCCGTTGCGCAAGAACGGCGTCAACGTCGCGGTGTTCAACCCGCCGCTGGTGCCAGCGCGGCTGCACGCGCTCAACCTGCGCAATCACCGCAAGATCCTGGTGCTCGACGGCACGCTCGGTTTCACCGGCGGGCTCAACGTCGATTGCCGCTATTGGAAGCCCGCGGCGCCCGAGCAGGCGTTCCGCGACCTGCACTTCCGCCTGCGCGGCCCGATCGTCGCCCAGCTGATGGAGGTGTTCGTCGACGACTGGCAGTTCACCACCGACGAGGCGCTGCGCGGCGCGCTGTGGTTTCCGCCGTCGGCCGAGGCCGGCGGCTGTCTGGCGCGGGCGATCGAGGCCGGCCCCGACGAGTCGTTCGAGCGCGTGCGCTGGGCGATGCTCGGCGGCGTCAACGCCGCGCAACGCTCGATCCGCGTGCTCTCCCCCTACTTCATCCCCGACCAGTCGCTCATCTCGGCGCTCGATGCCGCGGCGCTGCGCGGCGTCGAGGTCGACATCCTGATCCCCGAGACCAGCGACCTGCCCCACGTGCACTGGGCGATGTACGGGCAGATCTCGCAGGTGCTCGACCACGGCTGCCGCGTCTGGACGCGCCCGGGACCCTTCGATCACTCGAAGCTCCTGCTGGTCGACGGCGCGTGGACCCTGCTCGGCTCGGCGAACTGGGATGCGCGCAGCCTGCGCCTCAACTTCGAGGTGAACGTGGAGTGCTACAGTGTCGAGCTCGGCGCGCACCTCGACGGCCTGGTGCAGGCGCGCATCCAGCAGTCGCGACAACTGACGCTGGAGGCGATCAACGCGCGTGCGTTTCCGGTCAAGCTGCGAGACGGTGTCGCGCGGCTGTTCGCACCGTATCTCTGATTACCAATCGCCGAACGACACGCCCACGCCGATGGTGGTCTGGCTGTGGTTGTAATCGAGCAGGGTCTCGCCATAACCGCGGCTGAGCTGAAGGTGGAGCTTCAATCCACCGAAGGAATTGCGGGTCGGGGTTGCTGCGTCGAGCTGCACAAATCCACGGGAGGTCTGCACGTTGCGGCGCATGAGCGTGGAAATCACGTAGCCGCCGGCGCTTTGATAGCGCGCGACGGCGTCCCACCAACCCATGTACCGCTCGATGTTCGGATTGTCGTCGTCGCTTGACGGGATCACGCGCCAGGCGCGTGCGAGCAGCGCGAGTCGATCCCATTCCCAGCCGCCTTGGGCATACATCCGGCTCCAGCCGCGGTGCTGGTCGCGCCCGAGCCCGTTGGATTCATGCGTGAGACCCAGGTTGATCAGCTTGAAGCCATTGCCCTGGTTGGCGCTACCCAGGGTCAGGATGAGCTCGGGCTCGTAGTTCGTTTCCCGGATCGGACGCGAGTCGCCGTGGTTGAACACCTGCCAATCCAGCTTCTGCGTATGGGCGAACCACAGGCGCACGCTGTCGATGCCGAGGGCACGCAGATCGTCGGTGAGGCCGGCCCGCTCGAATGCCTGGCGTGAAATCAGCTCGGTCTTGAAGCTCGCCTGGAGCTTGAGCTCGGCGTGGTTCAGCTCCCCCAGCGATGCGCGGCCGGTTGCCGGGCTACGCGGCATCTCGTTCGGGCTATCGGTCCCGCGCAGCAGGATGTAGCTCGGCCGGTGGGAGAGGATATCCGCCACGTGGCGTACGCCGGCATCCCCCGGGCCGAGCTTCCAGGTCCGGGCGAGGTACGAGGAAGAGGCCGATGGTGTGGTGCGCGCCAGCTCGTCGTAGCAGGCGAGGCGCTCGTGCGCCTTCTCGAGCCGCGCGCAGCGTGAAAGCTCCTCGTCGGCGCCACGGGCTGCGGGCAAGAGCACCGCAGCCAGCAACACCAGCGCCGCGAGCCTGCAGAGCGCAGCCATAAGGTGAGCTGCATTGTATAGACGTCAGGTGGCCGGGGAGATCGACGCGCGCAGGGACGAATAGCGCCGCGCCGTCCAGCGCAGCACGGGCAGCAGCGAGACCCAGAACTCGCCCCAGGCGCCGATGCCGATCGCCAGGCTTTGCATGGTGCGGCGCTGCTTCCACATGCGGTTGACCGTCGTGTTGTCGGGCTCGGTATAGGAATCCATCCACTGCACGCCTGCGAGGCGGTGGAATTCGCGCAGGCTCAGCGCCTCCGCTAGCACCCCCGGCGAGTAGGACGCAAAGGCTTCGTCATAGGCGGTCTTGAACGCATAGGAGCCATCGGCGGCCAGCAGGCTGCAGCGCCGCGCGAGCGGCCGGTCGCCGCGGTCCAGGCCGACCATGTGGAGCCGGCCGCGGCGGTGCGCCTCGCGCAGCACCGTCCTGCCAAATTCAAGATTGGCGGACGAGGCTGCAAGCGCGCCGCCTTCGCGTCCCTTCCAGCCGCCGGCTTCGAGCTCGAGGAAGCGCTCGATCTCGTCGCCGAGATCGCCGCCCGGGCCGACGCTGATCGTGACCATACCCTGCTCGCGCAGGCGCCGCTCGTTGCGGCGCAGCTGCCGGCGCAGCTGCCCGGACATGGCCTCCTCCATATAGGCTTCGGCGCTCGCCCCCCTGACCAGCAGCGCGCGCGAGAAGCGCGCGGTGGGCACTACCGTGCGCGCGGCGGCGCGCAGCGCAGCCTGGAACGGTCCATCGGCCGGCACGTACAGCAGGTGCAGCATCGACGCCTCGCTCACCGCCCAGTCGAGCAGCGCACGCAGACATTCGGTGCTCGCGTCCGCCCGCACCAGCGGCGTACACAGCAGATACGCGCTGTGGCGCCACGACTCCAGCGTCGCGACCGGCAAACCCTTGAACCGGCGCCGGCGCTCGAACGGATACAGGCCGATCAGCCGCTCGCCGTCCCACACCAGCACGCAGCGGAAGCCCTCGCCCGAGCCTGCCTTTTCCTCCTCAGTGGCGCGCAGCGCGGGCAGCAGGATCCACGGCTCGTAGAACGGATTCGGCTCGAGCGCATGCGCAGCGAGGTCTTCCCATGCGGGCACGATGGCGCCGAGCGCGTCTGCGCTGCGTACGAGCTGGATGCGAAGAGTCATGTTCTTGCCGCCTTTTGTACCGGGCGGCCGGCCGGCGTGCCATCCGGCTTCGTGGGCCAAAAGGACTAATTCGGGGACGGAGCCCGAACTGCCGGCCCGGATCAGAAGCCCAGTTCGGCCGTCAGGGTGTCGAGATCGGGCGGCTTCATCGCCGGCCGAGGACCGGGCTTTTTGTGCTCGAGGCGCCTACCGGTATCCGCTTCCAGCTTTGCCTTTAGCACGGGATCGATTAGCGGCAACCCGCCATTTGTCGCATCGCGAATTGCTGCCAGAAAGCCTGGCTCGTCCGCCTCTGCAAGCATCTGTTGATACGCGCGGTGACGTGCATCACCCTCCGCCCCGAGCGCCACGTACTCAACGTGCGGCGTAAGCAGCTTGTCTAGCGCACCTCCGGCGTTCCCTTGATAGCTCGACCAGCGATAGGACGCGGCGGACTGCACCATCGCGGCGCGCACGGGATTGCGCTCGATGTAGCGATGGCACGCGAGCACGTATGCCGCGGAATCGACCAGGCAAGAGCGATAGCGCCCTTCCCATAGGCCACCGCTGCGGTCGTAGCGCCGGTTGAAGTACTGCGCGTATCGTTGCCCCAAGTTGCGCATTAGCGCCGCGCAGGCGTATTCCGTCGCCGGCGTGAGCAGCAGATGCACGTGATTGGTCATTAGGCAATAGGCGTGCAGCGCGCATGCTTTCGTTTTCAGCAGCTCCGCCAGTGTCGCCAGGTAAACCATGTAGTCGGTGTCCTGGCGGAAGGTCGCATGGCGGTTGTGCCCGCGCTGGATTACGTGAAGCGCGACCTCCGGAACGATGAAACGCGCCTGCCTCGGCATAGAACCAAGAACGAAATCCGGCGCGCCAGGTTGACCAATCTGGGCTCCGTCCCCGAATAGGTTCGGGCTCCGTCCCCGAATTATTTGAGGGCCTTGAAGCGGATGCGGTGGGGCTTGGCGGCTTCCTCGCCGAGGCGCTTCTTCTTATCGGCCTCGTACTCCTGGTAGTTGCCGCTGAAGAACAGCCACTGCGAATCGTCCTCGCTCGCCAGGATGTGGGTGGCGATGCGGTCGAGGAACCAGCGGTCGTGCGAGATGACGAGCACCGAGCCGGCGAATTCCAGCAGCGCCTCCTCCAGCGCGCGCAGGGTCTCGACATCCAGATCGTTGGAGGGCTCGTCGAGCAGCAGCACGTTCGCGCCCGACATCAGCATCTTCGCGAGATGCAGCCGGCCGCGCTCACCGCCCGAGAGCTGCCCCACCGCCTTCTGCTGGTCGGCGCCGCGGAAGTTGAAGCGCGCGAGGTAGGAGCGCGAAGGCATCTGCACCTTCCCCACGGTGATGGTGTCGAGGCCGCCGGAGATGTCCTCGAACACCGACTTCTCGGCGGACAGCTCGTCGCGCGACTGGTCGGCATGCGCCAGCTTCACCGTCTTGCCGACGCTGATCTTTCCGGCATCGGGCTTCTCCCGGCCGAGGATCATGCGAAACAGCGTCGACTTGCCGGCGCCGTTCGGGCCGATGATGCCGACGATCGCGCCGGGCGGCACCTGGAACGAGAGCTTGTCGATCAGCAGCCGCTCGCCGTAGCCCTTGGAGACGTTCTTGAATTCGATCACCTCGTTGCCCAGGCGCTCGGCGACCGGGATGAAGATCTCCTGCGTCTCATTGCGTGCCTGGTGCTCCTGCGATGACAATTCTTCGAAGCGCGCGAGGCGCGCCTTGGACTTGGACTGCCGGCCCTTCGGGTTTTGCCGCACCCACTCGAGCTCATGCTGCATCGCCTTGATGCGCGCCACCTCCTGGCTACTCTCGACCTGCAGGCGCTTTTCCTTCTGCTCGAGCCAGCTCGAATAATTCCCTTCCCACGGGATGCCATAGCCGCGGTCGAGCTCGAGGATCCAGCCGGCGGCATTGTCGAGGAAGTACCTGTCGTGCGTGACAGCCACGACCGTGCCGGGGAAGCGGCTCAGGAACTGCTCGAGCCACTCCACGCTCTCGGCGTCGAGATGGTTGGTGGGCTCGTCCAGCAGCAGGAGGTCCGGTTTCGACAGAAGTAATCTGCACAGGGCCACGCGCCGCTTCTCGCCGCCGGACAGGTGATCGACGCTGGCGTCCCACGGCGGCAGCCGCAGGGCGTCGGCCGCGACCTCGAGCTCATCCGCGCCGCCGGTATTGAGCATCGCCTCGAGCTTCGCCTGCTCCTCGGCGAGCTGGTCGAAATCGGCGTCGGGCTCGGCGTACGCGGCGTAGATCTGCTCGAGGCGCTTCTTCGCGGCGGCGACATTACCTTGTGCCTCCTCCACGGCCGCCCGGACCGTGGCGCCTTGAGGAAGGCGAGGCTCCTGCTCGAGGTAGCCGACCTTGATACCGGGCATGCGGATCACTTCGCCTTCGTAGTTGTCGTCGACCCCCGCCATGATCTTCAGGAGCGACGACTTGCCCGAGCCGTTCAGTCCGAGCACGCCGATCTTCGCGCCCGGGAAAAAGTTGAGCGAGATGTTCTTCAGGATGCTGCGCTTGGGCGGCACCACCTTGCCGACCCGGCGCATGGTGTAGACGTATTGAGCCATCCGTTATGATATTCACAGAAGATGAGGAAAATTTTCGTCGGCGCGCTTTTTCTCCTGCTGGCGATTCCCGCCCGCGCCGTTGACAGCATCTCCGCCGAGCTCGGCGGAGGGAGTCGCAGCGTCGAGCTCTGGCGCGTCGGCGCGCAGTGGCAGCAGCGCCCGAAATGGCTCAAGCACAGCCCCTGGCAGCTCTACTGGGACCTTTCCCTCGGCAGCTGGAACAGCCGCACGGGGACGGTGCACGACTTCGGGCTGACGCCCGAGTTCCGCCATCCGATCGGATCGCGCGGGGCTTACTTCGACGCCGGCATCGGCTTCCACGTGCTCTCGGACTCGCACATCAGCACCGACTTCGGCTTCAGCACGCGCTTCCAGTTCGGCGACCATGTCGGCGTGGGTTACGACTTCGGCCCCTTCGACGTCGCCGCGCGTTTGCAGCATCTGTCCAACGGCGGGATGCGCAACCCCAACCCGGGCATCAACTTCCTGCTGCTGCGCGTTCGGTACCCGCTGCGCTGAGCAGCCCGTGTGACGTCTGCAATACCGTTCCTTTCGGACGACATGCCGGACGGAGTGCAGGGATCATCCTGTAACACGGCCGCAATAGAGTGGCGTCATGGTTGCTGCGCTTTCCTCCAGGTCATGGAGGGCACTCGGAGCCGGGCTGCTCGCCGGTCTGTGCCTCGGGTATGGCGCCATTACCCTCGCCGCGTGGCGCTGCGAGGCCTGCGTGAGCTATTTCATCTTCGAGCCCGACCGCAGGCTGTACGCAAGAGCGTCCGACTTTCCATTCGAGGTGCTCGACATCCGGGTCAGCG
>DASWER010000151.1:0-1581 GCA_036394655.1 Burkholderiales bacterium | reverse complement strand
CGACGCGGCCGTCGTTCGGCAGCTTGAGCGGCGGCCGGTCGACGATCGCCGAATAGGGGATGCGATCCTTGGGCAGTTTCATGGGTCGGTGGCTCGCCATCATAAGGTAGACTCGCGCCACTCTTGGAGGAGGAGACGGCATGATTTTCAAAACGCTCACGGCCCTCGGCGCGGCTGCGTTTTGCGGCGCGGCGCTCGCCCAGCAGACCGTCGGCTTCGCCACACTGCAGCCGGGCACGCTGCTCAACGCGCAGGCCTCGGTGATCGCCAAGGTGGTGCAGGACAACACGAAGCTGCAGGTGCGCGTCATCGGCCACGGCGGCGATACCGGCATCATCGACGCGGTCAACTCGAAGCAGGCCGATTTCCTGCTGCTCGACGTCGGCGAGCCGGCCGAGGCGATGAAGGGCGAGAACGTCTGGAAGGGCAATCCGAAGCCCAACATCCGCAACGCGATGAGCCTGTTCGGCTTCCAGATGGCGTTCTGGGTGCGCAAGGACTCGCCGCTGCAGACGATCTCCGATCTCAAGGGCAGGAAAGTGCCGTCGGACTGGGTGCAGCAGACCAGCGTGATCACGCACCTGAACGCGCTGCTCGCCGCGGGCGGCATCAGCATCAACGACGTGCAGAAAGTGCCGACCGTCAACGTGATCCGCGCCTCGGAGGACTTCAAGTCCGGCAAGATCGACGTGTTCTTCTTCGCCGTGGGCGCGCCGAAGGTGCAGGAGATCGCGGCGGCGGTCGGCGGCTTGCGCCTGCTGCCGATGGAAGTGCTGCCCGATTCCGAGCAGCGCATGAAGAACATCCGGCCCGAGTACTATTTCTCGACGGTGAACCCGGCGCCGCACATCGCCGGCATCGACAAGCCGAGCAAGGTGCAGACCATCGACTTCATCATCGGCGTGGGCACGCACGTCAGGGACGACGTGGTGCGCGACTTCGTAAGAGCGGTGCACGACAACAAGAAGTCGCTGGTCGAGGGCCATCCGAATTTCAACGCCTTCGATCCCAGCCAGTCCGGCAAGCGCCAGGCGCGCCTGCCGTTCCATCCGGCGGCGGAGAAGTACTGGAAGGAAACGGGGCTGCTCAAATAAGGAAGGCGGAATGAAAGGAAAGCGCGGCGTCGTCCCCGCGAAGGCGGGGATCCCGATTAAGCCGCAATGAATGCAGATGAATACCTTTCTGCGCAGGCTTTCTAATTCTCTAAATCGGGTCCCCGCCTTCGCGGGGACGACATTTTCAGACCGTCGCTAAGTGGAGGAGCTCTCAACCGCAGCGCCGCCGCACTCCGCGCTCGGCCGCTTCGCCCAGAAGTTCCTCGCCGCGCTGCTCACGCTCGGCTCGCTCGCGTACAGCATCGGCCTGACCCGCAAGGCGGGGCTGGTGCTGTTTCCGGAGCAGTTCCTCGCCGCGGCCTACGGCGTTTGCCTTGCGCTCCTTTTCATCAGCTTTCCCGCGAGGCGCGGCGAGCAGCGCACTGACATTCCCTGGTACGACTGGCTTGCGGCGATCGCCGGCCTGGTGGTCGGCGCCTATGTCGCCGTAATGTTTCCGCGCCTGACCGCGCTCGCGAGCACGGTC
>DASWER010000150.1:0-2543 GCA_036394655.1 Burkholderiales bacterium | reverse complement strand
GCGCTGGTGAAGTCGTACTGCAGGCCGGCGCCGAGGAGGAAGCTGGTGCCCGAGTGCGACTGGTTCGACACCGCCGTCGCGCCGGTATCGGAGCTCACGTCGAGGTCGGTTGAGGTGCGCGCGAGACCGGCCTTGCCGTAGACCGACCAGTTCGCCGTCAGCGGCCAGTAGCCCACGCCGGCGAGCGACAGCGCGGACGCCTTGTACTTGCCGCTCAGCGTGTCGGCCGCGGTCGTCGAGTTGAAGTTGAACTCGCCGAAGCGGGTGTACGCGCCTTCGATGCCCCAGTTCGGGTTGAAGCGATAGCCGGCGTTGATGCTGTAGGCGGTATTGCCGTTGTCGCTGCTGGTCGACGAGGCGACGCCCTGGTTGACAAGCGCGCCATCGATATCGCCGCCCGACAGGCCGAGGCGGCTGCGGCCGAGGTCGAGGCCGGCGTAGAAGCCGGGCTTGGCCACGGTGCTCTGCGCCGCGGCGAAGCCGCTGGAGAGCGCGAATGCGAGGAGGGCGATGGTCTGTTTGTACATGAGGGACTCCTTTGTTTGAGGAGACCGCAGGTTCGCCGCCGCGCGCGTTAAGCGCTGTCAACGCAGCGTAAAGCTGTTCAGGGAATCGCTGACGAGTTATTGACGGACAAAAAAATGGCACGCGTCAAGGGGAGGAGGAGGCGTGCCGAAATTACTACAGGGGAATCGAACGCAGGATAGTCGGCGCGGAAGGTAACGGGCGTCAGCACTGCGTAAAGCTGCGTAAAGCTAGCCGTGCGCGAGGGGCAGCTCGATCTCCACCGACAGGCCGCCGCCAGGAACATTGTCGGCGCGGATTGCGCCGCCGTGCGCGTCGATGGCGCGCTGCGCGATGGCGAGGCCGAGGCCGAAGCCGGCGGTGCCGGCGCCGGCCTCGCCGCGATAGAAGGGATCGAACACTTTGGCGAGCTCGCCCGCCGCGATGCCGGGTCCGTGGTCGGTCACCGTGAGGATCGCCGCGGTCCTGCTGGTGTGCACCCGCACATCCACCGTGGTGCCCTGCCGGGTGAACTTGACGGCGTTGCGCACCACGTTCTCCACCGCGCGGTGCAGCAGATCCGCACTGCCGATCACCGGCGCGTCGCCGCTCGCGTTGAAGCGCACGCTGCGGCCGAGCGCCTCGGCCTCGAAGCGCGCGTCCTCGGCGATGCTCGCCGCGATATAGGCGAGGTCGACGCGCTCGTTGGCGCGCGCCGCGGTGCCGCTTTCCAGGCGCGCGAGCGCCAGCACCTCGCCGACCATGCCGTCGAGGCGCGTCGCCTCGCGCTCGATGCGCTCGAGCGAGGCGTCGACTTTCTCCGGCTGCTGCCGCGCGAGGCCGATCGCGGCCTGCAGCCGCGCGAGCGGCGAGCGCAGCTCGTGCGACACGTCGTGCAGCAGGCGGCGCTGCGACGACACCAGGTTCTGCAGCTGCTGCGCCATGCGGTCGAAGTCGCGCCCGAGGTCCGCGATCTCGTCGCGCCGGCGGCCCATCAGCGGGCTGACGCGCGTCTCGAGCCGCCCTGCCGCGGCGGCGTCGAAGGCCCAGCGCAGGCTGCGGATCGGCCGCGCCAGATACCAGGCGAGCAGCGCGCTGAAGGCAAGGCTGGTCGCGATGCCGATGAGGATCAACTCCCAGGGCGCGATCGGCGGCGGCGGCGCCGGGCGCGGCTGCCGCGCGCCGGCGGCGCGCGTCACGAAGACGACGTACTTCTCGCCGCCGGGTGCGGCGGCGTTGCGCGCACCGCGGCCCTCCTCGCCGCGCGCGATGAGCGTGCGCGCGCTGGCGAGCGCCGTCGCCGGCACCTCGCGCCCGAGGATGTCGTGGCCCGCATCGTCGACGGCAAAGAGCGTCACGTTGCGCCGCATCTGCACGTCGTTCATCCACTGGCGCAGCGCATCCGCGCCGCCGTAGCGCAGCGTCGCGGCCGCGAGGTCGGTAGCGAGGCGCGAAGGCGCACCGACTGCGAGGTCCGGCGGCGCGTCGCGCGCGCGCTCCAGGCGCTGCAGCCACACCGCCGTGCCGGTGCCGACCGCGGCGAGCACCAGCGCGAGCCAGAAGCCGAGGAAGATTTTCCAGAACAGACGCCCCACGGCTACTCCTTCACCAGGTGGTATCCGAGCCCGCGCACCGTGCGGATCAGCCTGGCGCCGTCGCCGAGCTTCTGGCGGATGCTCGAGAGATGCACATCGATGCTGCGGTCGAAGCGCGCAAGCGGCCGGCCGAGCGCCTGCTCCGAGATCTCGTGCTTGCTCACCACGCGGCCGGCGTTGCGCATCAGCACCTCGAGCACGTTGAACTCGATGCTGGTGAGCGGCAGCTCGCGCCCGCGCCATTGCACGCGGCGCTTTTCGGGCCAGAGCGTGACGCCGCCGATCTCGAGCGGCCCGCCGTCGGCCCCGGGCTGCGCGCGGCGCAGGATCGCGCGCAGGCGCGCCACCAGCTCGCGCGGCGTGCAGGGCTTCGGCACATAGTCGTCGGCGCCGAGCTCGAGCCCGACGATGCGGTCGACATCGTCGCCGCGCGCGGTGAGCATG
>DASWER010000149.1:0-7039 GCA_036394655.1 Burkholderiales bacterium | reverse complement strand
TGGCTACGCGCGCATGCTGGAAGAGGATTACGCCGGCCGCCTGGATGACGAGGCGCGGCGCCTGCTCGGCGTGGTGCGCGGTAACGCGATCCGCATGGGACAGCTGATCGACGATCTGCTCACTTTCTCGCGCCTGGGCCGTCAGGAGGCGGTGAGCGCGCTGGTCGATATGACACAGCTCGCGCGGCAGGCCGCCGATGAGCTGCGCGGTGAGCGGCCGGTCCAGGCCTTGGCGCTGCCCGTGGTAAAAGGTGACCCGGCGCTGCTCAAGCAGGTGTGGCTCAACCTGATCGGCAACGCGCTCAAGTACAGCGCGAAGACGCCGCAGGCGCGGGTCGAGATTGGCGCGCGCGAGGAAGCGCGCGACAACGTCTACTGGGTACGCGACAACGGCGTCGGCTTCGACATGCGCTATGCCGGCAAGCTGTTCGGCGTCTTCCAGCGCCTGCATCGCAGCGAGGAGTTCGAAGGCACCGGCGTCGGCCTTGCGATCGTGCAGCGCATCGTGGCGCGCCACGGCGGCCGGGTCTGGGCCGAGGCGAAGCCCGGCGAAGGCGCGTGCTTCTGGTTTTCCTTGCCTCGGGCTCCCTGACCATGGCCCCCGGGGAAATCGAGATCCTGCTTGCCGAGGACAACGCCGAGGACGCGGAGATGACGCTACGCGCTCTGCGGCGCAACAACCTCGCCAACCATCTCCACTGGGTCAAGGACGGTGCGGAGGCGCTCGACTACCTGTTCTGCACCGGGGAATACGCTGGCCGCAGCCCGGCACGCCCGCCCAAGCTGGTACTGCTCGACATCAAGATGCCCAAGGTCGACGGCATCGAGGTGCTGCGCCGGCTCAAGCAGGATGAAGGCATGCGCAGCATTCCGGTGGTCGTGATGACCTCGTCGAACGAGGAGCGCGACGTGATGGAGAGCTATCGCCTCGGCGTCAACAGCTACATCGTCAAGCCGGTGCAGTTCGACGCCTTCGTGAAAACGGTGGCGCAGATCGGCCTGTATTGGCTGCTGACCAACCGGGTACCGCAATGATCGGCATGGCGACTCCGACGATCCGCGTGCTGCTCACGGAAGACGTGCCGGCCGACGCGGAGCTCGAAGTGCGCGAGCTCAAGCGCGCCGGGCTGCGCGTTGCCCACCGCATCGTCGATAGCGAGCCGGATTTCGTGAAGGCGGTGCGCGAGTTCGCGCCCGACATCATCCTGTCGGATTTCTCGATGCCGAGCTTCGACGGCATGGCGGCGCTCAGCCTGGCGCGCGAGTTGTGCCCCGAGGTGCCGTTCATCTTCGTTTCCGGCACCATCGGCGAGGAGTACGCGATCCGCGCGCTGAAGAACGGCGCTACCGACTACGTGCTGAAGACCAACCTCGTGCGCCTGCCCGCGGCGGTCGAGCGCGCGCTCGCCGAGGCCAAGGAGCGCCGCGAGCGCCGCAAGGTCGAGACCGAGCTCGAGCTGGTGCGCGAGCGACTCGCGGGCATCATCGATTCGCTGCCCGACGTGCTGTGGTCGGTGCAACTGCCGAGCGAGGAGCTGATCTACATCGGCCCGACCGCGCGCGAGATCTTCGGCCGCGAGGCCCGGGATTTCCTGGTCGACCACGACCTTTGGATCAACGTGGTTCATCCCGAGGACCGGCCCGCCATGCTCGCCGCGTGGCGCGCGATGCTCGCCGAAGGCCGGGCGTTCGACGTCGAATACCGCGTGCTGCGGCCCGACGGCGGCGAGCGCTGGGTCAACGACCGCGGCCACGTGGTGCGCAACGCCGCGGGCGTGGCCGAGCGCGTCGATGGCGTGACGCGCGACATCACCGAGCAGATCGGCCACCGCCGTCGCATCGAGCGCCTGAGCCGCATCCGCGAGCTCCTCGGAGCGCTCAATGCCGCGATCGTGCGCATCCGCGAGCGCGCTGCGCTGTTCGAGGAGTTCTGCCGCATCGCGGTAGCTCGCGGCGGCTTCGTGCTCGCCCGGATCATCGAGGTCGACCGGGAAGGTCGCGTGAGTCTCGCCGCAACCACCGAAAGTGACGCGGCCCAGTTCCGGGCATTGCTCGATGCCTACAACCGCGAGCCGGAAAAGTCCGACGCCCTGTTCGCGCGCGCACTGCGCTCGGGCGAGACCGTGGTGTCGAACGATGTGGCGAATGACCCGCGCACGCCGCACCGCGCCGGCCTGACGCGCGAAGGCAACTACTCGCTCGCGCTTCTGCCGATGGTGGTCGACGGGCGGATTGCCGCTGTTGTTGCCCTGCGGGCGCGCGAGCCGGAGTTCTTCGATCAGGAAGAGCTCGGCCTGCTCGCCGAGATGGTGTCGAACATCTCGTTCGCGCTCGAGCTGATGACCAAGCAGGAACACATCAGCTACCTCGCGCTGTACGACCCGCTGACCGACCTGCCGAACCGCACGCTGTTCCAGGAGCACCTTACGGAAGCAATCGAGGTCGCGCGCCGCGACCGCGGGCAGCTCGCGCTCATCATCACGGATCTGGAGCGCTTCAAGGCGATCAACGATACGCTCGGCCACCAGGTCGGCGATCGTCTGCTCAGGATGGTGGCCGGGCGGTTGCGCGACGCCGCCGGCGAGCTGGGGCGCGTCGCGCGCCTTGGCAGCAACGTCTTCGGCGTCATGTTCCCGAAGATCCGCGGCGCGGAAAATGTCGCCCGCGGGCTGGAGGCGGCCAACGTGTTCGGCGCGCCCTTCGAGATCGACGACCACGAGATCCGCATCACCGCCAAGTCCGGCATTGCGGTATTTCCCGACGATGGTGCTGACGCCGCCGCGCTGTTTCGCAACGCCGAGGCGGCGCTCAAGCGCGCGAAGGAAACCGGCGAGCGCTACCTGTTCTACGCGCCGAGCATCAATGCGCGCGTCTCGGAGCAGGTCGAGCTCGAGCACCGGCTGCGCAAGGCGGTGGAGAACGGCGAGCTGTTCCTGCATTTCCAGCCCAAGGTGGATCTCGCCGGCGGCGAAATCGTCGGCCTCGAAGCGCTGATGCGCTGGCACGGGCCCGACGGCCAGCTGGTCTCGCCGGTCAAGTTCGTCCCGGTGCTCGAGCAGACCGGGCTCATCTTCGAGGCCGGCCAGCAGGTGATCGCCGCCGCCAGCCGCCAATACGCGGCGTGGCGCGCCAGGGGACTCGCCGCGCCGCGCATTGCGGTGAACGTCTCGGCGGTGCAGCTGCGCCGGCGCAGCTTCGTGCAGGACGTGCAGCAGGCGCTCGCCGGCGCCGGCGCCGATGGCGGCGGCGTCGATCTCGAGATCACCGAAAGCCTGCTGATGTCGGAGGTCGACGAGAGCATCCGCAAGCTGCGCGAGCTGCGCGAAATGGGCCTGCGCATGGCGCTCGACGATTTCGGCACCGGCTACTCGTCGCTCGCCTATCTCTCGAGGCTGCCGCTCGACACGCTGAAGATCGACCGCAGCTTCGTGCATGGCATGACCGAGCACGCCGACCACACCAGCATCATCTCCGCGATCATCTCGCTCGCGCAGGCGCTGCGCCTCAAGGTGGTGGCCGAAGGCGTCGAGACCGAGCAGCAGGCGCAGCTGCTGCGGCTGTTGCGCTGCGAGCAGGCGCAGGGCTTTCTCTTCAGTCGTCCGCTGCCGCTGGAGCGGGTCGAGGCGCTGCTTAAAGCCTTATAATCTGCGGCCTTAGCTCGCATGGCCGCATCTCTCTACGCACTCGGACTGAACCACCAGACGGCGCCGCTCGCGATCCGCGAGCGCGTGGTGTTTCACGTCGAGCGCCTGCGCGACGCGCTCGGCGAGATCAAGCGCGACCTCGCGCCCGAGGCGGCGATTCTTTCCACCTGCAATCGCACCGAGCTCTATGTGGCGGGCGATGAGCCCGCTGCGCTTGCCCAGTGGCTCGCGCGCTACCATCGTTTCGAGCCCGACGGCCTGCGGCCGTACCTCTACACGCTGCCGCGGGAGCAGGCGGTGCGCCACGTGTTTCGCGTCGCTTCCGGCCTCGACTCGATGGTGCTCGGCGAGCCCCAGATCCTCGGGCAGCTGAAGGAGGCGGCGCGCGCCGCGGAATCCGCCGGCACGCTCGGCACGCTGCTGCACAAGCTTTTCCAGCGTTCGTTTGCCGTCGCCAAGGAAGTGCGCTCAACCACTCAGGTCGGCGCCGCCAGCGTATCAATGGCCGCCGCGGCGGTGCGTCTTGCGGCGCGCATCTTTCCGAGCCTGAAGGACCAGAACGTGCTCTTCATCGGCGCCGGCGAGATGATCGAGCTGTGCGCGACCCATTTCGCCGCGCAGGGGCCGGCGCGCATGACCGTCGCGAGCCGCACGCTCGAGCGCGCCGAGCGCCTGGCGCACCGCTTCAATGCCCGCGCCATCGAGCTGAAGTCGCTCGCCGAGCATCTGCACGAGCACGACATCGTGGTCTCGTGCACCGCGTCCTCGCTGCCGATTCTGGGCAAGGGACTGGTCGAGCGCGCTTTGCGCGCCAGGCGCCGGCGGCCGATCTTCATGGTCGATCTCGCCGTGCCGCGCGACATCGAGCCCGAGGCCGCCGAGCTGGACGATGTCTTTCTCTACACCGTCGACGACCTCGCCCAGATCGTAGCCGCCAACGTCGATTCGCGCCGCTCGGCGGTCGCCCAGGCCGAGGCCATCATCGACTCCCAGGTCGGCCAGTTCATGCACTGGATGCAGGTGCGCGAGAGCGTGCCGCTGATCCGTGCGCTGCGCGGCCGCGCCGACGAGGCGCGCCGCGAGGAGCTCGAGCGCGCGCTGCGCCTGCTCGCGCGCGGCGAGCATCCGGCGAAGGTGCTCGACACGCTGTCGCAGGGACTGGTCAACAAGCTGATGCACGCGCCGACGCAGGCGCTGAACGAGAGCACCGGCGATGAGCGCCGCGCGCTCGCCGAGACGCTGGCGCGCCTGTTCCGCCTGCAGTGAAACCGACGCTGCGCACCAAGCTCGACAGCCTGGTCGCGCGCCGCGCCGACCTCGACCGGCTGCTGGCCGCGGAGGATGCGACGCGTGATCTCGAGCGCTTCCGCAACCAGTCGCGCGAGCACTCCGAGCTCTCGGCCATCGTCTCGCTCTACGAGCAGTTCCGCCAAGCGGAGCGCGATGCCGAGGCGGCCCGCGGGCTGGTCGGCGATGCGCAGATGAAAGCCTTTGCCGACGACGAGCTGAAGAGCGCGCGCGCCGCCATGGAGCGGCTCGAAGCCGAGCTGCAGAAGGCGCTGCTGCCGAAGGACCCGAACGACGAGCGCAACATCTTCCTTGAAGTGCGCGCCGGCGCGGGCGGAGACGAGGCGGGCATCTTCGCCGGCGAGCTGTTCCGCATGTACACCCGCTTCGCCGAGCGCCAGCGCTGGCAGACCGAGATCATTTCCGAGAGCCCGTCGGAAAAGGGCGGCTACAAGGAAGTGATCGCGCGTATCGTCGGGCAGGGAGCCTACTCGAGGCTCAAGTTCGAATCGGGCGGGCACCGTGTGCAGCGGGTGCCGGAAACCGAGGCGCAGGGCCGGATCCACACTTCGGCCTGCACGGTGGCGGTGCTGCCGGAGGCGGACGCCATCGACGACGTGGTGCTCAATCCCGCCGAGCTGCGCGTCGACACCTTCCGCGCTTCCGGCGCCGGCGGCCAGCACGTCAACAAGACCGACTCGGCGATCCGCGTGACGCACCTGCCCACCGGGATCGTGGTCGAGTGCCAGGACTCGCGCTCGCAGCACAAGAACCGCGAGAAGGCGCTCGGCGTGCTGGCCGCGCGCATCCGCGACAAGCAGCTGCGCGAGCAGCAGGCGAAGACCGCGTCGACCCGCAAGTCGCTGATCGGCTCGGGCGATCGCTCCGAGCGCATCCGCACCTACAATTTCCCGCAGGGCCGCGTCACCGACCACCGCATCAACCTCACGCTCTACAAGATCGACCGCATCATGGACGGCGAGCTCGACGAGCTGCTCGACGCGCTCGCCAACGAGCACCAGACCGAGCAGCTGACGCAGCTCGCCGAAGAAGCCGCTTGACGGTCATGGAGGCCCTGCGCGCGCCCGGCATCGAGCCGCGCGAGGCCCGGCTGCTGCTCGCCGCCGCGAGCGGCTTCAGCGAGGCCGCCGTGCTCGCATATCCCGAGCGTTCGCTCGGCGCCGAGGATGAGGCCCGATTCGTCGATTTCCTCGCCCGCCGGCGGCGCGGCGAGCCGGTCGCGTACATCCTCGGCCACAAGGAGTTCTACGGCCTGCGGCTCGCGGTCAATCGCGCCGTCCTCATCCCGCGTCCGGAGACCGAGCTCCTGGTGGATCTCGCTCTGGCACGCGATTTCCAGAGCGTCGCGGACCTCGGTACCGGCTGCGGCGCGCTGGCACTCGCCCTCAAGCATCAGCGCCCGCAGGCACGCGTCGTCGCAGTGGAAGCGAGCGCTGCCGCCCTGGTGGTCGGGAAGCGCAACGGCGCTGCGCTCGGCCTGGACATCGAGTGGTGCCACGGCCGCTGGTTCGAGCCGCTGGGCGCGCAGAGCTTCGATCTCATCGTCGCCAATCCGCCGTATGTCGCGGCTGGCGACCCGCACCTCACCGCGCTCGCATTCGAGCCGCAGGAGGCGCTGGTGTCGGGCGCTGACGGTCTCGATGCCATTCGCGACATCGCGGCAACGGCGTCTGAACACCTGGCGGCGGGCGCATGGCTGCTCCTCGAGCATGGCGCAGGGCAGGACGGCGCGGTGCGCCAGCTGCTCGCGAACGCCGGGCTTGAAAACGTGGCCAGCTGGCCCGATCTCGCCGGCATACCGCGCGTCAGCGGTGGAAGGCGGTAAAATCCCTCTATGGACATCAAACAGCGTATCCAGGAGCAGGTGACCGGCGCGCCGGTCGTGCTCTACATGAAAGGCACGCCGCAGGCGCCGCAGTGCGGCTTCTCGGCGCTCGCCGTGCAGGTGCTCAACGCGTGCGGCGTGAACGAGTTCGCGAGCTTCAATGTGCTCGCCGACGCCGAGATCCGCCAGGGCGTCAAGGAATACGCCAACTGGCCCACCGTGCCGCAGCTCTATATCAACGGCGAGTTCGTCGGCGGCTCGG
>DASWER010000148.1:0-4483 GCA_036394655.1 Burkholderiales bacterium | reverse complement strand
AGCTGCGCGTGGAATCGCTCCTGATACTCAGCCGCGACGATGCCGCGTCGCGCGAGATGGCCGAGGCGGCGCAGGCGCAGGCGCGTAGCCTCGGCTTCAGCCGCGTAACGCTCGAGGTCTACGGCGCCGGCACGGTCGACTACCTGCCGCAGATCTACAAGGCGATGGGCGAGCACGCCGACGCCTGGATCGCCTTCGGCGAGGCGCGCGATACCGCCGACATGGTGAAGACGATGAAGCGCCAGGGCTACGTGCCGCGGCTCTTCTATGCACGCTCGAGCGCCGAGCCGCGCTTCGTAGCGCTGGTCGGCCAGGATGCGGAATTTACCCTGGGCTCGAAAGAGTACGATGCGCGCTTTCCCACCGCGGGCAATGCGCAATTTGTGAAGGCGTTCACGGCGAAATGGGCCGAACCACCCGGCGCGCTCGCGGCGAGCGGCTATGCCGCCGGCACGGTGCTGGTCGAGGCGCTGCGCCGCGCCGGCACTGCAGACGGCGCCAAGCTGCGTGGCACGCTCGCGTCGATGGAGCTCGACACGGTGCTCGGGCGCTACCGCGTCGATCCGGCGAACGGCGCGCAGCTCGGCATCAAGCCGGCGCTGACCCAGATCGTGAAAGGCCGCGCCCGGCCGGTGTGGCCCGAGGCGCTCGCCGGCGAGCGCGCCATCCTGCCGTTCGCCGCCTGGAGCGAGCGCCAGCGCCTGCGATGATCCGCTCGTTCCTGTTCTCTCCGGCCAACGTGCCGCGCCGCGTCGAGAAAGCGCTCACGCTGGACGCCGACGCCGTGATCCTCGATCTCGAGGACTCGGTTGCTCCCGCCGACAAGGCGCCGAGCCGCGCTGCCGTGGTCCAGGCATTGACCAAGCCGCGGCGCTGCCTGCTCTACGTGCGCGTGAACGCGCCGTCGACGCCGTATTGCTATGCCGATCTCGTCGCCACGGTGCAAAAAGGCGTGGACGGCGTGGTGGTGCCGAAAATCGAAAGCGCCGCCGATCTGCACGCCATCGACTGGCTGCTCGCCGCGCTCGAGCGCGAGCGCGGCATCGAGGAAGGCTCGCTCGATCTCATGCCGCAGATCGAGACCGCGGCGGGGGTGCAACGCGTCGACCGCATCGTGCAGGCGAGGAACCTGCGTTCCTATCGAGCGCCCTGGCGCGTGAAGCGGGTTTGCTTCGGCGCCGGCGATTACGCGAATGATCTCGGGCTTTCGCCGACGCTCGATGAGCCCGAGCTCGACGACGCACGTGCCCGCATCGTGCTCTCCTCGCGCGCCGCGCGCATGGAAAACCCGATCGACAGTCCCTGGTTCCATTTCAAGGAGCCCGAGGCCTTTGCGCGCGCGCTCGAGCGCAGCCGCCGCGGCGGCTTCCAGGGACGCTGCTGCGTGCATCCCGACCAGATCGCGCCGGTGAACGCCGCCTATATGCCGAGCGCTGCCGAGCTGGCCGCCGCCGAGCGCATCGTCAGCGCCTTCCGCGAAGCCGAGAGCCGCGGCGCGGCGGCGATCGAGGTCGACGGCCAGATGATCGACTACCCGATCGTGCACCGCGCGCAGGCGCTGCTCGACGTCGTCCGCCAGATCAAACGCAAGTGAAGGGCGAAGTGGTGCTCGCTTCCGGGCTGTGGATGCCGGCCGCGGCGACTGCTTTGATTGCGGCGCGCCTCGCGCGCGCCGGCTATGCGACGCGCAGCTTCGCCTATAGCGGCCGGCAGCCGTTCGAGGCAAACCTCGAGCGCCTCGCGGCCTTCGTGCAGGAGAACTACGCGGGTCGCGCGGCACATTTCGTCGGCCACAGCCTCGGCGGCGTGCTGCTCTACGACATGCTCGAACGCCATCGCGAGGTGGCGGCGGGGCGCGTCGTGCTGCTCGGCGCACCGGTGCGCGGCTGCCACGCCGGGCGGCGCCTGGGCTCATGGAGCATCGGGCGCTGGATGCTGGGCGGCTGCGCGCCGCGTTGGGAAGTGCGTGACGCCGTATGGCGACGCCCCGAGGCGCTCGGCGTGATTGCGGCCACCGTGCCGCTCGGCCTCGGGCGCGCGCTGGGTGCGCTTCCGGGCGAAAATGACGGCGTGGTTTGCGTCGCAGAGACAGAACTGGAAGGCATGGCCGATCGCGCGCTGGTGCGCACCGCGCACAGTACGCTCGCCTTCTCGGCGCGCGTCGCGCGGCTCATCGAGCAATTCCTGAGTGCCGGGCGGTTCTCGTGAAGCGGCTCGCCGCCATCGTGGCGCTCATGCTGTGCGCGGGCTGCGAATCGGTCTCCTACTATGGCCAGGCGATCGGCGGGCATTTCCATCTGCTCGCCGCGGCGCGGCCGGTCGATTCGTGGATCGCCGACCCGGGAACGCCGCCCGATCTCAAGGCGCGGCTCGAGACGGCGCGCTCGATCCGCGAATTCGCCTCGCGCGAGCTGCATCTGCCCGACAACGCGAGCTACACGGCCTATGCCGATCTCAATCGGCGCTTCGCGGTGTGGAACGTGTTCGCGGCGCCCAGGTTCTCCGTCGATCCAAAGGCGGAGTGTTTCCCCTTCACCGGCTGCGTCGCCTACCGCGGCTTCTTCTCCGAGACCGAGGCCAGGCGCCATGCCGAGAAGCTGCGCGCCGAGGGCTACGACGTGTACGTCGGCGGCGTGCTCGCCTATTCGACGCTCGGCTGGTTCGACGATCCGCTGCTCTCCACCTTCATCCGCTACCCCGACTCGCAGGTGGCGCGCCTGGTGTTCCACGAGCTCGCGCACCAGCTGGTCTACGCGAAGAACGACACCACCTTCAACGAGTCCTTCGCCGTCGTGGTCGAGGAGGAGGGCGTGCGCCGCTGGCTCGAGTCGCAGCGCCGCACGGCCGAGCTCGCCGCCTTCCACGCCGCGCAGGAGCGCAAGCGCGAGCTCGCCGCACGCATCAAGGAGACGCGCGAGCGCCTGAAGACGATCTACGCGATGCAGCTTTCACCGGAGGCGATGCTCGAGCAGAAGCGCGGCGAGTTCGACCGGCTGCGCGCGGCCTTCCCGGGCTTCGTGCCGGCCGAGCCGAACAATGCCTTTCTGGTCTCTATCGCCCTGTATAACGAATTGGTACCGGCCTTCGAGCGCCTGCTCGCCGAGGCCGGCAGCCTGGACGGTTTCTACCAGCGCGCGCGCAGCCTGGCCGCTAGCGGGCGCACGTCGCGCGACGGCGTGCTGGCCGCTGTGCTGCCCCGGGGGCCCTAGCTCAGCGGGATATCGACGATCTTGCGGTAGGCCGCTCGCTCGCAGAGCCGCGCGAACCAGGCTTCTAGGTTCCGCAGCCGCGGCCGCTCGATCGGCAACCGCATCCAGAGCTGCACGTGGCAGCCGAGGGGGATGTCGCCCATCGTCAGCTGAGCGCCGCCCAGGTAGGGTCTTCCCGCCAGCACAGCGTCGGGGATGGCGAGCATCTCGCCGCATTTCTTCACCCCTTCGGCGATCGCCGTGGCATCGCGTTTCTCGGGCGGCGTGCGCACCAGCGGCCAGAACACCGGGCGCTGGAACTCGCGCGAGAAGCTGTGCGTCCAGTCCATCCAGCGATCGGCGTCGGCGCGCGCTCTTACGTCGCTCGGCCACAGGCCGCCGGCGCCGTGCTTCGCCGCGAGATAGCGCACGATCACGTGCGATTCCCAGAGCGTGAAGCCGTCGTCATCGATCGTCGGCACCAGCCCGGTCGGGTTGATGCGGCGGTACTCGGGTGTGGTGTTGACGCCGTGCTCCATGCCGGCGTCGATGCGCTGGTACTTGAGCCCGAGCTCTTCAGCCGCCCAGAGCGCCTTTTTCACATTGACCGAATTGACGCGTCCCCAGATTTTCAGCATCAGAAGCCCACCGCCTGCCCGTCGCGGCGCGGATCGCTCGCCACAAAGTAGCCGCCCTCGAGCGGCCAGATGAGCTGCGCGGCTCCGAACTGGTTGTAGTCGTCGATGGTGACGATGCGATGGCCGCGGCGCTGCAGTTCCTCGAGTGTGGCGGCGGGGAAGCCGTGGTCCTCGACGCTGACGTCCATGCCCTGCACGAAGCGAAAGCGCGGGCCGTCGCAGGCCGCCTGCGGGCTCTGCCCATAATCGGCGATGCGCACCATTACCTGGGTATGCCCCTGCGGCTGCATGGTGCCGCCCATCACGCCGAAGCTCATCACCGGCTTGCCTTCGCGCGTGACGAAGCCGGGGATGATGGTCTGGTAGGGGCGCTTGCGCGGCCCGACGCAGTTCGGATGGCCCGGCTGCAGGACGAACGTGGCGCCGCGGTTCTGCAGCGAGATGCCGTCGACCACCACCCCCGAGCCGAAGCCCATGTAATTCGACTGGATGAACGACACCATCATGCCCGACGCGTCCGCCGCCGTGAGATACACCGTGCCGCCCTTGGGCGGCGAGCCGGCGCCGAATTCCTGCGCGCGCTTCGGATCGATCAGCCTGGCGCGCGACTTCAGATAGTCGCGCTCGAGGAGCCCCGCGGGCTTCACCTCCACCATG
>DASWER010000147.1:0-3051 GCA_036394655.1 Burkholderiales bacterium | reverse complement strand
ACTCGTGCTCGCCCAGCTTGCCGAGCGCTTTGCGCAGCACGTGGCGCGAATCGAACGGCACCGCGCCGCCATCCTGCAGCCGCAGGTCGCACAGCATCCAGCCGGTATCGGGTGCCCAGGGCAGGATGCGGAAGGTGGACTCGTCCGGCATCATCAGGATGTCCGCCGCGCCTTGCAGCTCCGGCATGCCGACGCCGCCACCGGGCGTGAACGCCGGAAACACCGTCTTGTGCGCGGTGTCCTTCAGGAGCAACGTGCTGGTCACCGTCACGCCGCGCTCGAGCGCGCCGCGCACTTCGGCTGCGGCCAGTGTCTTGCCGCGCAGCACGCCGTGCTGGTCGGCGAACGAGAAGCGCACGCACTTGAGCTGGTGCGCCTCGATTTCCTTGAGGATGTTCACGCTGCCCAGGCAGATTGCCTGCGCCGCTTCTGATCCGCTTCCTGCCAGTATTGATCCATGCCGTCGCTCGGCCCGATGCCGTCGATCGCCGGGGGGCCGCGCAGCTCCATCGCCTTTGTTTCCTCCAGGACCATCATGGGACGCTCGCCGGCTTCGCTCTTGCGGATGGCATCGGTGAGGAGGCGCCGGTACAGCACGATGCCCTTGTCGGTGCTGCCGAGGTTCTCACGCGTGCGATCGGCGATCAGGCCCTGCGACTCGCAGGCCCACTGGTCGTGGATGTTGATGTCGAAGCCCATGCCGGTGAAGGTCTTGCTCTGCTGCTCCGCGACATCGAAGCCCCAGCCATTGTTTCTTCCAAAAACAGGCTTGTAATCCGGCGCGGGATAAGTCTTCAGGCGCTGGTTGCGCATCGTGTCTTTGTCGACCGGCGCGCCGAAGCTGGTGAAGATCGAATACCAGTAGCAGCCGGTGTCGTCGACCGGCACATGCCACTGCGAGATCGTCATCTCCGCGTTCATCGGAATCACGAACGCCTGCGGGAACAGGATGTTCGTCACGCGGATGTGCGTCTGCGTCTCGCTCAGCTTGCGCAGGGTCTGCAGCCGCATGCCGTAATCGGTGCGCTCGACGCGGATCTCCGGACGGTCGAACTCGCGCAGCACCTTGGAAATGGGGATCTGCGCATCGGCGGGCAGGCCGCGGAACTGGCGGCCGTAGCTCGCCCCGGGATCCTCGTCCTCGAAGAACTTGTGCAGCCACGAGGCGTGCGCCGGGTCGATGCCCACCTCGAGCGCCTGCAGCCAGTTGCAGTCCCAGTAGCCCTTGAACGCGAACGTGTACTCCGACGGCGCGACGAAGGCGTCGAAGTGCGGAAACGCGGGCGCCTCGCCTTCGCCGAGATAGGCGAACAGGATCCCGCTTCTTTCCTGCACCGGATAGGCCCGCAGCCGGATGTGCTCGCACAGGCGGCTCCCCTCGGGCTCCGCCGGCGTCTGCAGGCATTTCCCGGTGACGTCGAACAGCCAGCCATGGAACGAGCAGCGCAGGCCGCCGTCCTCCAGCCGTCCGTAGGCAAGGTCGGCGCCGCGGTGCGCGCATTGCCGCTCGATCAGCCCGTAGCGGTTTTTTTCTTTGAATAAGACCAGGTTCTCGCCGAGAACGCGCACCGGCTTCACCGGCCGCGGGCCCGTCATCTCGTCGACCAGCGCCACCGGCTGCCAGTAGCGGCGTAGCAGCTTGCCGCACGGCGTGCCGGGCGCGATGCGCGTCATCAGTTCATTCTGCTCGGCGCTGATCATGCGAGGCGATCTTATACTAGCGATATGAAGCGCGACGCCCCTGCAGCTCAAGCTGAATTCGACCTCGGCGGCGTGCGCTGGCCACGCCCTTTCCGCATCCGGCGCCTGGGGCACTTCGGGGTGAATGTCGCCGATCCCGAAGCCAGCCGCGATTTCTATTGCCGCCTGCTCGGCTTTCGCATCTCCGACCCGCTCGACTTCACGCACCGGCTGCCCGAGGACAAGCGCGGCAGCGTCGGGCCGACGCTCGGCTACTTCGCGCGCCATGGCACCGATCACCATTCGTTCGTCTTCTTTCCGCGGGGTGCGTACGCGACGGTGAACGCCTGGGCGAGCAAGCCGCAGGGCACGGTGAACCAGATCACCTGGCAGGTCGGCTCGCTGCAGGAAATCTCGGATGCCTTCGACTGGTTCACCAAGCGCGGCAAGCCGATCCGCCGCGCCGGCCGCGACCTGCCGGGATCGAACTGGCACTTCTATCCGCCCGATCCCGAAGGCCACACCAACGAGCTCTACTACGGCATCGAGCAGGTCGGCTGGGACGGCTACTCGAAGCCGCGCGAGATGTACGGCGTGCGCTATGCGAAGCCGCCGCAGCTACCGCACAAGTCCGAGCTGGCGGAAGTGCTCGACGCAACCGCGCAGGGCATCCCGATCGAGAAGGGATTGCGCGCGACCGAAGTCGGCGAAGAGAAGTACGACGTCGGCGGCATCCTGCTCGCGCGCCCCTTCAAGATCGTGCGCCACGGTCCGGTGCGACTTTTTGTCGAGGACATGGAGCGCATGCTCGGCTTCTATCGCGACGACTTGGGCTTCACCGTCACCGAGGAAGTCGAATACAAGGGGCATCGCTGCGTCTTCCTGCGCGCCAATACCGAGCACCACTGCATGGCGCTCTATCCGATCGCGCTGCGCGAGGAGCTGGGGCTGAGCGCGCACACCACGCTGATGTCCTTCGGCCTGCAGGTCGGCAGCTATCGACAGCTGAAGGACGCGGTCGCGTTCCTGAAAGGCGAGGGCGTGCAGATCAAAGTCCTGCCGCCCGAGCTTTTCCCCGGCATCGACTACTGCGCCTTCGCCATCGATCGCGACGGCTTCGCCTTCCAGCTCTACTACTACATGGAGCAGGTCGGCTGGGACGGCAAGCCGCGGCCCGCCGCGCTTCGCGCCAAGGTGGACCACAGCCGCTGGCCGGAATCGGTCGCGGGACAGAGCGACAGCTTCCTCGGCGAACCCTTCTTCGGACCGCTGGGCTGAACGCCGGAAGACTTAGGCTTGCAGCTTGGGAAGCTGCATGCGAGGGTTCTTTCCAACCACCGCTAACGCTGCGGATTCTAAGGCCCTACAAGG
>DASWER010000146.1:0-3596 GCA_036394655.1 Burkholderiales bacterium | reverse complement strand
TTCCTTGCCGCCGAAATCGAACAGCAGCCACTTGAGCGTCAGGGAGGGCAGGAAGAACTGCGCGTCGGCGACGAAGAATCCTTCGGGCTTGAGGGTGGTGGGCAGCGGCGAAGAAACGTGCTGCACCCCCGCGGCAGCTTTCGCCGAAAGCACGGGCGCGTAGGCGCTCGCGGCGATGCCGACGGCAAGCGCCGCTTCGCGCGCCTGCTCCCAGGCAATGCGGGTCTCGGGATTGGTCCGCTGAGCGATGTCGATCAGCTCGGCCAGCTCGTACGCCCTGCCGGGCTCGATCGCGGGCTCGCTCCCACGGCCGGGCTGGATCGCGCTATAGCGGGAGCTGTCCGGCACCAGCCACGGACGCTCCGGACCCGGCGCGACCATCGATTCGCGACCGCCCGCAAATGCGCTTGCTGCGAACGTGGCCATGACCAGGAATGCCGCGGCCCGACTCATGCGAGCGCGGCTGCGCGCTGCAGCGCCTCCACCCGATCGACCAGCTCCGCGGACAGGCCGGACTCGCCGCCCTGCCGCGGCGAGGCGCCGGGCGCAGCTCCGGCGTCCAGCCGATCCGCCACGGCGCCGAGCGCGCCGGCCACCGCGCTGCCTGCGGGCTGAGTCAGCGCATCCTGCACGAGGAGGACGCGCCTCGTGAGGTCGATCAGCGGGGGCACCCGCTCGCTGCGTTCGGGTTCGAAAGCGGACAACCCGGCGAGGCGCTGCGCTTCCGCGAGCGATTGCCAGGCGGCGGCGCGCGACGCGCGCGCATCGCCCGAGCCGCCGGCGAGCTCGGCCATCCGGCGCAGCGCCGCCGCGAGCGACTGCACCATGCCGCCCGCCGCGCGCTCCGGCCACACGTAGGTGAACACGAGCGCCATGACCACGACGCCCAGGACGATGCCGACGAAGCGGTCGCGGAACTCGGTGACGTCCGTGCTGGGGGCGAAGCCCTGCAGCGCGGCGAGATAGAAGGCGAAGGCGAGCTGCAGACCGACGTAGGCGGTCCGTTCGCTGCCCATGGCGATCCAGGCTGCGAGCGCGGTGACCGCTGCGACGAGCGGCACGAGCTCGGCGATCGACGTCATGTGCGGTACCACGAACACGATCGAAGCGAGCGCGAGCGCGCCGCCGATCGCGCAGCCGATAAGCCGCAGCGTCGCCTTGTGGATCGTCGCGCCGGCGCTGCTCAGCGCCACGATCACGCACGTGAGCATGCAGGTGTGGATGCCGTTCCAGTCGACCGCGGTGTAGGCGACGTAGCACAGCATCGCGGCCATCGTCGCCTTGAGGGCGAACTGCGCGTGGCGCGAGTTGGTCAGCGCATCGGGCAAAACCAGGTGTCCCGCGTGGCCTGGCTCGTCGGCTTCGGGACGTTGCGCGACGGCGAGCTCCCGTACGATGCGCTCGAGCTCGGCGAGCACCGGAGCGAGCGCCGCTGTGCGCTCGCCGTCCCGCCCGCTCGCCGGCAGCGCCGACACGACGCGGACACCCCTTGATACGGCCTCGGCGAAACGTTCGCATTCCTCGGCCAGGCTTGCGAGGCGGGTACGTTCTTCGGCAGAAGGTTCGACTGCGAGATCCGCCAGCAGCGCGGCAGACTCGACGAGGCGCTGCACCAGGAGAAGCTTCGCCGTGCGCTCGGCGTGCAGCAGCTTGATGGACGAGTCCCGGATCTGCGCGAGCTGCAGGAGCTTGAGCAGCGGCGCCGCGCCTTCCATGGCGTACGGCGCGAGCGACGCTGCCGCACCGCTCGGGGCAGTGAGCACCCTGGCGACCGCGCGCAGCCGCGCGGCGACTTCCCGGCGCAGCAGCGGCTCGGGATCGGCCGGGAGGAGCAGCAGGTTGACTCCGACCGCGACCGCGGCGGGGTACACGATCGCGACCCACACCCAGAGCACGCTCCGCACGAAATCCTCGGGCCCCGGAATCAGGTCGACGGAAGACTGGGTGAAGATGAGGACGATGGCGACGATGAAGCCCACCCCGGGCACGGCGAGCACCCGGAAGGCGAAGAATCCGACGAACAGACCGAGCGCCATCGCGGCGAAGCGCAGCGGCTCGCGGTCGACCGTGAGCTTGAAGACGAGGAGCGTGAGACCCAGGGCGAGCGTCAGCACCACGATGGAGACGACGCTCGCGAGCGCCACGGCGACCGAGTTCTGGCTCGCGGCGCCCGGTGTCAGCATGGTGAGGTAGATGACGACGAACAGCGCCAGCGCGATGCTGGGCACCTCGAGCGCCATCGATGTGACCAGCACGATGGCCGTGCCGATGACGAGCCGCACCATGGCGTTGAAGCGGCCGGGCGTCGGCGCGAGCTCGGCGCGCACCAGGTCGAACCAGGACCGCGGCGCCACCGCGGCGAGAGCCGCGCTGGTCATCGGTGCGTTTCGGGCGGAATCAGCGCGACCGCCGAGGCGCCGATGCGGAACAGCTCGGCAGGGGGATCTTCGACGCGGATGCGCACCGGGAAGCGCTGCGCTACGCGCACCCAGTTGATCGATCGGGGCACCTTCGGCAGTCCGTTCGCGCTCGAACCGCCCTCCTCGGGGAAGACGCCGAAGCCGATCGACTGCACGGTTCCGGCGAACCGCTTGCCCGGATCGGACATGAGGTAGACCTCGGCCGGCATGCCCGGCCGGATGCCCTTCAGCGCCGTCTCGCGAAAATTCGCGATCACGTACCAGGTGCGCGCGTCGATCAGCGTGAAGAGACGGCGGCCCGTGGCGGCGTATTCGCCCTCGGCGATGTCGAGATCGACCACCCGGCCGTCGAAGGACGCACGCACCACGGTCTGCCTGAGGTCGTACTCCGCGGTCGCGACCGCGGCGCGCAGCTCGCCGAGCTTCGCCACCAGCGCGTCCACCCCGCTTATAGCGGCCGTGGCGCGGTCGGCGTCGCGCTGGGCGACCAGCAGCGCGGCATCGGCCGTGCGCTTCGCCGTGCGCGTCTGGTCCACCTGCTCCGCGGTGACATACTCCTTCGCGAGCAACGGCTCGATGCGCGCCAGCGTGTCGGCCGCCTGCTTCGCCTGCGCCTCGGCACGCCCGATGTTCGCGCGCGCGGCAGTGGCAGCGAACTTCTGCGCGTTGACGTCGCGCTGACTGAGGCCGATCTGCTTCTCGAGGCTGTCGAGCGCGGCGCGCGCGCGCTCGAGCGTGTGCCGATAAGGCTCCGGGTCGATCTCGAACAGCACGTCGCCCCGCTTCACCGCCTGGTTGTCGCGCACGTGCAGGGTGACAATGCGCCCGCTCACCTGGGGGGCGACGCCGATGGTGTCGGCGCGCACGAAGGCGTCGTCGGTGCGCGGCGACTGGTCCAAGTCGTAGACCACGTACACCGCGAGCGCGATGGTCGCCAGCACGATGGCGAGACCCACGATGCGGCCCAGTTTCTTGCGCTCAGCCACGGAAGAACGCCACCCAAACGGCGAGCGTGAAAGCGAGTGCGAGCGCCGGGTACACGACTCCGCGCGGACCGATCCACGGCTCGAGGCCGGCGGCTACCAGGGCCCGATGGCCGACCAGCGTCAAGGCGACACCGATGAGGACGCAGAGCATCCACGCGGGAAAGAACGCTCCCAGCATATTGATCGACGG
>DASWER010000145.1:0-4945 GCA_036394655.1 Burkholderiales bacterium | reverse complement strand
ACCGGTGGCTGCAACACTTGCAGGTTTTTCCGCGGCAGGAGCTCGCCGGGCTGCGACACGTACACCGTATTGCCGGAGAGCTGCACGCTGTATTCGGAGGCGCCGAAAGCGGTGGCGCGGATGCACTCGCCGGGCGGCAGCAGCTTCCAGGGGAGCTTCTTCTGCTCGAGCTTGCCGCGCAGCGCCATGCCGAAGCGCCGGCCAAGGTCGCCGAAGTCGCGGTACTCGCGGCCATAGACGTACTCCGCGACGCCGCCGGAACACATGATCCCGGAGACCCCCGCGAGGCTCGACAGCGGCGCGGTGAGGTAGTGCTCCTTGTCGGGCTGCTGAATCAGGCGGCACAGGGTCTCGGCAAGCCAATCGGCGAGGCGATCGAGCTCTGCCGGGCGCACTTTGCTTCCCAGCTGCCAATCGAAGCCCGCCTCGCGCGCCAGGCGCTGGCCCGCTGGATCGAGTCGCGTAATACTGCCGCTGTCGTCCACGACAATGAGGCGGCCGCCGATGTGGATCGCGGCCGTCTCGCCGACCTCGCCATGCGCCACCACCGCGAGCTTGGTGGTACCGCCGCCGATGTCTATGTTCAAGATGTGCCGCCCCTCGTCGTGCGAGCGCTTCGCCGCCCCCGAGCCATAGGCGGCGAGCATCGCTTCCATGTGGTGGCCGGCGGTGGCGCAGACGAACTCGCCGCCGATCTCGGCCAGCAGCTCGCCGATCGCCTGCGCGTTCTCGCGCCGCAGCGCCTCGCCGGTGAGGATCACCGAGCCGGTGTCGACCTCGTCGGGATGCACGCCCGCGGCGACATACGCGTCTTCGATGATCTTGCCGATCGCCTGCTCGTCGATGCGCACCTCGCTCGAGTACGGGGTCAGCGTGACCGGCGACTGGTAGAGCGTGTCGCGGCCGACGACGAAGAAGCGGCTCGACAGATCCTCGCTCATGCGGCGCATCTTCAGGCGCGAGAAGATCACCTGCGTGCCGGCCGAGCCGATGTCGATGCCGACGCTGGTCAGCGTGATGTTGTCGGCTTGCCAGAGCGCGTTGTCTTCGATCGGCCCTGACGCAGCGACGTCATGGTCATGATCGTGGTCGTGGTCCGAGTCGTCGTCGTGCGAGTGCTCGAGCTCGCTGCCGTAGGCGTGATCGGCGAGCGTGTGTGGCGGCCGCTTTGGCGGCTGCTGCGTCATTCCACCAGGACTCCGCTGCGCGAGGGCATGTAGCCGAGCCGAGCCGACACGGCGGCAGCGGTAGCCATCACGCTCGGCACGCAGGTCTGCATGTCCTTCTTCGTCATGCGCTGCACCGGCGCCGCGACGCCGAGCGCCGCGATGACGTTGCCGGTGTGGTTGCGTACCGGCGCGGCGACCGCGCGCAGGCCGTTCTCGCTCTCCTCGTCGTCGATCGCGTGCTCGCGCTCGGCGACCTCGGTGAGCATGGCGAGCACCGCGTCGCGCCGCGTCACGGTCTTCGGCGTGTTCGCCTTGAGGCCGTGCGCGATCACCTGCTTCACATACTCGGCCGGCTGATGCGCCAGCAGCACCTTGCCCACCGCGGTGCAATGCAGCGGCGCGCGGCCGCCGACCGCCGCCGCCATGCGGATCGCATGCCGGCTCTCCATCTCGTAGACGTAGAGCACGCTGTAGTGATCGACGATACCGAGCTGCACGGTCTCGCCGGTCTTCTCGAGCAGCTCGCGCAGCTTGGGCCGCGCCTCGTTCGCCACGTCCATGCGCCGGCGCACCAGCGCGCCGAGCTCGAAGAGCGCCACGCCGAGCCGGTATTTGCCGGTCTCGTCGTTCTGCTCGAGGAAGCCCGCGCCGGTGAGCGTGGTGGCGAGGCGGTGCACGGTACTTTTCGCCAGGCGCAGCCGCGTCGCGAGCGTGGTGATGCCGAGCTCGTTCTCCTCGCCCGAGAACGAGGTGAGCAGGCGGATCGAGTTCGCCACCGACGAGAGCCGCGCGCGAGGTGCCTTGCCGTTCTGCGCTAATTCCATATTTTAGAAACTGCTTTCCTGTATGCGGAACGTTTATCGTAACACCGGCGCGACGCCACGCAGGCGCCGCGCCACGAGATAGGCGATGAACACGCCGGCCAGGCTCGCGGCGCTGAGCAGCGGCGCCAGGCTGTCGGCGAAGTCAGCAAGCTCGGGCAGCAGATATTTTACGAAGCCGAACGTCGCCAGCACGAGACACAGGAGCGCGATCGCGGCGCTCATGCCGCGCGAGGCCGCGGCGGCGCTCCGATCGGCGCCGCGGATCAGGCGCGCCACCCACAAACCATTCAACGCGTCGGTGAACACCATGCCGAGCGTGAACACGACGCCGAGCAGCGCCGCGAACAGCCAGCCGGCGAGGCTCGCGCCGGTGACCGTAAAGAGCAGCGCATGGCTGATGGTGTCGAAGGAAAGCGCGAACCCCGCGCCGACCGCTGCGATCACCGCCGGATGACTCGCGCGCGAGAGGCTCTCCGGCAGCCAACGGCTCTTCAGCCCGACGAGCGCCACCGGCTCGCCCGGCGCGGCGCGCAACGCGGCGAAAGCGTTGGCGATGCCGAGCGCGAGCAGCACGCCGATCGACACCCAGGCGCCGGTGTGCTCGAGCCAGCGCGGCACCTGCCAGTCGCTCGCCACCACGGCGAGCGCGATGCCGACCAGCGTGACGACGCAGCCGTGGCCGAGCGAGAAGAACAGCCCGCACCAGCGTGAGCGGCTGGAACGCGTGAGGCCGTCGATCGCGACCAGGTGGTCGGGATCGAGCCCATGCTTCAGCCCGAGCACGAACACCAGTGCGGCGAGACCCAGGGCGTCGGCGCCGGCGCTCATCATTTCTGCAGGAACAACCTGTCCCACTCCTTGACCCAGCGGTCCTGCTCATCGAGCACCACCGCGGGATCGATCAGCGTGTACTCGAACTTGTTCATGTGGGTGCGCACCCTGGTGCTGACCGGCGGGCGTCCCATCGAGTTGAGCAGCTCCTGCCCCTGCGGCGAGAGCACGAAGTCGACGAAAGCGGCCGCGGCCTGCGGATGCGGCGCGTTGCGCGCGATGCCGATGCCCTGCGCGCGCGCCACTACCGGCTGTACCGGCAGCCAGTCGATCGGCGCGCCTTTGCGCTTGAGCGACTCGGCGTTGGCGTTATACACAGTCAGGCCCACCGGAATCTCGCCCGCTGCGATCAGCTCGGCGAGCAGCACGTGGCCCTTGCGCACATCGGGGCGCATCTCGGCGAGCTTGCGGAAGTAGGCCATGCCGTCGCGCTCGCCCCATTTTTTGACCAGCGTCGCCATCCATTCGGTATCGGTCGCCTCGAGCCCGATGCGGCCTTTCCATTTCGCTTCCAAAAAACCCTGGTAGGTGGCCGGCAGCTCGTCGCGCTTCACCTTGGCGGTGTTGTAGGCGACGACGAAGAAGTTGAGCCGGTCGGGGATCCATTGCCGGTGCTGCGGGA
Source organism: Burkholderiales bacterium (assembly GCA_036394655.1). Lineage (GTDB taxonomy): Bacteria > Pseudomonadota > Gammaproteobacteria > Burkholderiales > SG8-39 > SCGC-AG-212-J23. Next base: position 1,499 of record DASWER010000145.1, on the reverse strand, counting down.
TGGCGCCCGGCGGCAGGTCGGCGAGATGCGGCGACTTCACCTCGGCAAACAGGCCCTCGCGCGCGAGCATCTCCATCTCGGGGCTGTTGGTCTCGATCACGTCGACCGCGAAGCGCCGCGCCTTCGCCTCAGTCAGCGCGCGCTGCACCACCTTCTCGGAGAGCGCGCGCCACAGCTCGACCTTGATGCCGGTCTTCTTCTCGAACGCCTGCGCGAGCGGCCCGGACTCGGTCGGCGCGAGCGAGGTGTAGAGCACCACGGTTTTGTCCTGCGCCCGCAGTTGGCCACTGAAGGCACAGGCGATGCAAAGAAGAAGCGCGGGCAGCATTCTCATCGGTGATTGACCTGCGAGCGGGGTTATTCTATGGTGCTTCGCTCTTCCGGGAACGCAGTTCCATATATCAGAAACATGCCGACCACCAAGACGACCACCGCGGTCACGCACTACCACATCCAGAAAAAGCGCCGCGCCGAGTTCATCGAGCAATGGCGCAAGAACCGGCGCAGCGTGATCCGCAAGGAGGACGTGGTGCTCGCGCGCACTGCGCGCGGGCTGCGCAGCGGCGTCTACATGGGCTGGGACGGCGACTCGCCGACGCGCTGCCTCGATGCGCTGGTGCACGAGATCGATCCGGGTGTCGTCACCACCATCCATCGCCATTCCTGGGACGCGCAGCTCTTCATCGTCGAAGGCTCGGGCTGGAGCGAGATCGACGGCGTGCGCTACGACTGGAAGCCCTGGGATGCGATCCATATTCCGGCCTGGGCCTGGCACCGCCACGGCAATGACGGCAAGAAGCCGGCGCGCTTCATGAGCTACTCCTCGGAGCCGATGCTCTGGACGCTCGGCATGTGCGTCATCGAGGACCGCGGCCAAGAGCCGTTCGCCAGTCTGCCAGGCCGGCCTGCATTTACGGAGGGACCGCAAGGCGACGATCCCTATGCGCGCCGCTTACGTCGCGTATCCACCGAGATCAAAAAACGGCGGGGCGGCAGGATTCACACGCCGTACGACGAGCAGGACCTGCTCGCCACGCCGCGCGGCACGCGCACCAAGTTCCTGGTCGACCGCGCGATCGGCAGCGAGGCTTCGGGCATCACGCAGGTCATGATCCAGTTCGCGCCGGGCAAGACGCAGTCGCTGCACCGCCACCCCGGCGAAGCCTGGCTCTACGTCGTCGAGGGCCACGGGCACAGCTTCATGGGCACCGCGCCCGACAAGGGCGAGCACCACCGCTGGAAGAAAGGCGATGTCATCGTCGTCGATCACTTCCTCTGGCACCAGCATTTCAACGACGATCCGAAGAGCGAGGCGCGCCTGGTGCGGGTGCACATGTTCGATTCGATCCTCGAGACGATGCGCGCCCTGATGGATCCGATGGTGCTGTTCGAAGAGGCCGAGGACACGCTGCTGTCGATGCAGGAGATCTCGCAGATCGACTGGCCCGACGACCGGCGTCCCGAGGGCTGATGGCCGCGCCCGCTACCACGCTGCCGCC
>DASWER010000144.1:0-3426 GCA_036394655.1 Burkholderiales bacterium | reverse complement strand
GCGACGAGCACGTTGTCGACCATGGCGTTGGTCTGGAAGGAGTCACCGGCGCCCGTGAGATCCGACATCGGCGTGCCTGGCGCGATCGCGGCGGGCAGCGGCAGCCCTTCCCGCTTCGCGCGCAGCACCATGGCGAGCGTGAGATTGCCGCCGGCCGATGAGCCGAAGATCGCCATGTTCTTCGGGTTCGCCATCCTGGTCGCCGCCTGCCACGCGGTCATCGCGTCGTCGAGCGGCGCGGGGTAGGGATGGTCGGGCGGCGTGCGGTAATCGACCGAGATCACCTTGAAGCCGCCGAATCCCGCCATGTAGATCGCTTCGACCGTGCCGGACTCGCCGGCGAAGCTCGCGAAGCAGCCGCCGTGCACGTGCACCAGCAGCCGATTGCGGTTCTGCGGCGGGATGGTGTCCGGCGTGACGATGAAGGCCTTCACGCCATCGAGCGTCGTCGGCTCCACCTTCACCTTGAGCGCGTCGCGCAGCGCCGGCAATCCTTTCGCCGTCGCGGCCTCGACGCCGCCGATCTGCTTCTTCCATTCCTCGTTGGTCGCCGGGATCTGGTTGTAGGTCGGGCTGAGCGGCGCGCCGATCAGCTTCTGGATCTGCGGGCTTACGGTGTCCGGCACGGGAAGCGCCTTGGCGGGCACGTCGCGCGTTTGCGCGAAGGCGTGGGCGGCAAAGAGCGCGGCGAGGGCTGCAAGGGCGGTTTTCATTGGGTCTCCTTGGTGCTACTCGGCGGTAATGCCGGCTTCCCTGATGACCTTGGCCCATTTCGCGAGCTCGGCCTGCGCGAAGGCGGTGAATTGCTCGGAGGTCCCGGGCGAAGGCTCGATGCCGACATCCGACAGGCGCTTGGTGGTCTCGGGGCTGGTCACCGCTTTGCCGAGGTCGGCGTTGATGCGCTCGACCAGCGCGCGCGCCATGCCGCCGGGGCCGCAGAGGCCATACCACACGGTCACGTCGTAGCCGGGCACGGTCTCCGAGATCGACGGCACCTCGGGAAACTGCGGCGAGCGCTTGATGGTGGAAACGCCGAGCGCGCGCGTGCGGCCCGCGCGGATGTAGGCGACCTGCTCGGGCAGGTTGGTGATCACGAGCTGCACCTGCCCGGCGACGAGATCGGCCGACGACGCCGCGCCGCCCTTGTAGGGCACGTGCACGATCTGCACGCCGGTCATCGACTTGAAGAGCTCCACGCCCAGGTGCGTGGAGGTGCCGACGCCGGAGGAGCCATAGGAGAGCTTGCCGGGATTCGCTTTCGCGTAGGCGATGAACTCGGCGACGGTGGTCGCAGGCACCGAAGGGTGGACCGCCATCACGTTCGGCGTCACGCCGATCAAGCCGATGTAGGTGACGTCCTTCAGCGCGTCGTAGCCGAGATTCTTGTAGAGCGAGGGCCCGACGCCGTGCGAGCCGACGTTGCAGAGCACGAAGCTGTAGCCGTCGGGCGCGGACTTCGCGGTCGTGGCGGCGGCAATCGTGCCGCCGGCGCCGGTCTTGTTCTCCACCGTGATCGGCTGCCCCATGATTTCGGAGAGCTTGACGGCGGTGATGCGCGCGGTCTGGTCGACGCCGCCGCCGGGCACGAAGCCGACATAGAGCTTCGGCGGCTTCGTGGGATACGCCTGCGCGAGCGCCTCGAGGGCGCACGAGAGCAGGAAAACCGCGGCGAGAATTCGCATTGCACCTCCCTTGCGCGAAAGCCTACGCTTTTGGCGGAAGAATAGGGGTCTGACCCCGATTTCCGGGACCAGCGTGAGGCACAATCCGTTGGCCAATGATCCGAACCGGCACCCTCGAGAAGGCGCGCGCCGAGCGCCGCCACCACGTCCTTCCGAACGGCACCGGCTACTGGCGCAACGGCTTGATCGCTTCGCCGGCCGAGGACCCGGTCGCGCCGCAGGCTTTTCTCGTCGAGCAGGATCCGGGCACGCTGATCGAGCCGCACTTCCATCTGCAGGACGAATTCCAGGTGATGGTCGGCGGCAGCGGCTCGCTCGGGCGCCATGCGGTGCAGCCGGTCAGCGTCCACTATGCGGGCGCGCATACCGGCTATGGCCCGATCACCGCGGGAAGCGACGGGCTCGACTATTTCACGCTGCGCGCTCGCATGGACACCGGCGCGCAGTTCCTGCCCGGCGCGCGCGACAAGATGCAGCGGGTGCCGAAGCGGCACCTGCTCTCCCCACTGGTTCATCCGAGCGAGCTGAGCCATCTCGCGCGCCCGGAGCTCGTCACGCTGATCGAGCCGCAAGCCGATGGGATCGCGGCGTGGATGCAGCGCCTGCCCGCCGGTGGCAGTGCGGCCGCGCCAGTGCATCCCGGCGGCGGCCGTTTCCTGCTGGTCATCGGCGGCGTGCTCGAGTTGAACGGCGAACGGCTGCCCCGGCTCTCGACCGCCTTTGTCTCCGCGGAGGAATCGATGCCGCCATTGCGGGCGGGCAGCGAAGGCCTGGAAGTCCTGCTGCTGCAATTTCCGCGATGAGGTCCATCGCTTTCCTGGCGGGCGCGCTATTCGCCGGCTTGGCGCTGGCGCAGCCTTATCCGTCCAAGCCGCTGCGGATGATCGTGCCGTTCCCGCCGGGCGGCGTGACCGACGTCATGTCGCGCGCGGTGGCGGCGCGCCTTTCGGCAGAGATGGGCCAGCCGGTGGTCGTGGAGAACCGCGCCGGCGCGAGCGGCATCATCGGCGCGGAAGCGGGTGCGAAGGCGCCGGCCGACGGCTACACCATCACCATGGGCAACATCTCCACGCTCGCGGTCAACTCGGCCACCTTTGCCAAGCTTCCCTACGATCCGGTGACGAGCTTCGCGCCGATCAGCATGGTCGCCATCCAGCCGCTCGTGGTCGCGGTGCATCCGTCGCTGCCGGTGCAGTCGCTGCCCGATCTCGTGCGCTACGCGAAATCGAAGCCCGGCGAGCTGTCCTACGGCACCGCGGGCAGCTCGATTCACTTGGCAGTCGAGTACTTCTCCACCGTCGCCGGCATCCGCATGAACCACGTGCCGTACAAGGGCAGCGCGCCGGCGATCACCGACTTGATCGGCGGCCAGCTCCAGGTGCTGTTCGATCCGTTCTCCTCCCTGTACCCGCAAGTGCGCGGCGGAAAAGCGCGCGGCCTGGCGGTCACGACCGAGCGGCGCTCGTCGGTGGCGCCTGAACTGCCCACCGTCTCCGACCTGGGCTACAAGGGATTCGACGTCAGCTCGTGGCAGGGGCTGGTGGTGCCGGCCGCGACGCCGAAAGACATCGTCGAGAGGCTGCATCGCGACACTGTCAAGCTCCTGGGCTCCGCGGAGATCAAGGAGCAGTTCGCCAAGCACGGCGCCGAGCCCGCGCCGACCTCGCCGGAGAAATTCGCCGAGTACATCCGCGGGGAGATCGCGCGCTGGCAGAAGGTGGCGCGCGATGCCGGAGTAAAACCC
>DASWER010000143.1:0-8379 GCA_036394655.1 Burkholderiales bacterium | reverse complement strand
CATGGACATGCTGGTGCTGCGCAAGATGGACAAGATCGCGTATCGCCTGGCCGACGAGCTCGAGCGCGCGGGCCATCCGACCTTCGTCACCGCGGCGCAGGAGACCGACTGGAATCTGAAGCGCGCGTCTTATGGACGACTCTCGACGCGCCATCTCGGCGTCGAAGCAGGGCTCGGCACGCTCGGGTTGGAGGTGAACATACTCACGCCGGAATTCGGCCCACGCGTGTACCTGACGGGAATATTGACCGAGCTGGAACTCGAGCCCGATCAGCGCATCACCGAGCAGGTGTGCATCGGCGAGTCGTGCAGCCGCTGCCTGCATTCATGCCCGCCGAACGCGGTGCTGCACTGGGGCATCGACAAGCGCGCCTGCGCCACCGAGGCGCAGGAATTCGGCTTCATGACCATGCTCCAATTCATGGAGCGCGTGATCGACGCTGCTCCTTCCCAACGTTCACAAATGCTGAAAACGCGCGACCTATTCGGCTTCTGGCAGGGCCTGCTGCGCGTCGTCGGCTCGTTCGGCGACTGCCCGCGCTGCCTCGCGGTGTGCCCGGTCGGCAATGACTACCACGCTCATCTCGCCGAGGTGCAGAAGGTGATCCCCGAGCGCACGCCGGAGAAAACCGCGACGCAGAAGCAGTGGCAGCAGGCGCGCAAGGCGGGTGAACCAGGCGGCGGCCTGTCGGAGTGGAACGCGCGCTGGGTCGGGCCCGAGGGCTACAAGGGCATGGTTGCCCGTCAGCTCCAGGAATTCAAGCGCAAGCAAATATTGAATGAGCAAAGGCAGGAGCAGCTTGGAGATATTCCGCAAACCGCTGACAGCAGCCGAGATCAAGGCTAAGGCCCGCGAGCTCGGCGCCGATCTCGTCGGCATCGCCGACGGCAAGCGCCTCGACACCGCGCAGATCACGCAGCTCGACGGCGGCCGCGTCATCGTGCTCGCCAAGCGTCTCAACGACGGCGTGGCGCGCATCCGGCGCTGGGACGATCGCCACAAGTACTACAACGACGAGCTCGCCCTCACGCATCTCGAGGAGACTTCGCTCGAGCTGGTCTATTGGCTGGAAGACTGCGGCTATCCGGCGATCATCGTGCCGCCGACGCATGTGGATCCATCGCGCTACCACGACCAGCCCGGGGAGCATATTGAGCCGATGCTGTCGCTACCGCACGCGGCGGTGGAAGCCGGGCTCGGCACGCTCGGCCTGAATCTCCAGATCCTGACCCCCGAATACGGGCCGCGCGTGATTCTCACCGCCGTGCTGTGCTCCGTGGATGTTGCCTGCGATCAGCCGATGACCGACGCGCTGTGCCTCGGTCCGAGCTGCGGCAGATGCCTCAAGACCTGCCCGCCCGACGCGGTTCGGGAGTGGGACCGCGACTGGAAGGCGTGCGACACCCATCGCTCGCCGCACGGCTTCGCGCAGCTCACGGAGCATCTGGACCGCATCATCAACGAGCCGGAGGCGGCGGCCCGCAAACAACTGCTGCGCTCCGAGACCAGCTTCAACCTGTGGCAAAGCATCCTGCGCGGCTCGGGCGTCATCACCGGCTGCCGGCGCTGCGCCGACGTCTGCCCGGTCGGCGCCGACTACGAGCAGATGCTCGCCAGCGCGCACCAGGAGATCCCGGAAAACACGCCGCAGAAGGAAGCGCGCCTCGCCGCCATGACCGGCAAGCCGCCGGCCTATGAGAAGCAGAAGCGCTTCATCGGCATCCTTAAAAAATAAATGGGGACAGACCCTCTTTTTCTCATTTAGATGCCGCTGAAGCTTCCCGCATCGCGTGCCGAGATCCGCCGCATCCAGAAGGAGCGCAAGCGCGCGGCGGTAGAGCAGGCGTTGCGCTCGACGTTCTGGAAGCCGCGGCTGCAGAAGATCAAGCTCGACCGGCTCGACGATCCGGACGAGTGGCGCAAGATCCCGATCCTCGACAAGGACACGCTGCGCGCGCTGACCGACCCGCAGTTCTATAGCGAGTTCTGCGTCAAGCCTGAGGACGGCATCCAGGAGTATTGGCGCTCCGGCGGCGTCACCGGGCAGCCGCTTTTCTATCCGCGTAGCTTCCGCGACATGGAGTACTGCCTGCTCAGCTTCGCGCGCACCTACGACTGCGCCGGCGCCGAGCGCGGCGAGCGCGCACATATCTCGTTTCCGCTCGGCATCCATCCGGTCGGGCAGGTGTTCGCGCGCTGTGCCGAATCGCGCGGCATCACGGTGAACTGGGCGGGCTCGGGCGCCTCGACCCCTTCCGCGCTGCAGCTCGAGCTGATCCAGCGGCTGAAGCCGACCCTCTGGCTCGGCATGTCGAGCTACGCGCTGCATCTCGCGAACCTCGCCGAAGCCAAGGGCATCGATCTCAGCTCGGTGAAACGCCTGATGACTTCGGCGGAGCCCGTCTCGCAGGCGAAGCGCGACAAGATCCAGCGCAGCTGGGGCGGGCGCCTCACCGATACCTTCGGCATGACCGAGGCCGGGATGATGGGCGCCGAGGACCGACCCAGCGAGGGCTTTCGCATCTGGAGTGACCTGTACTTCATCGAGGTGCTCGATCCGAAAACGTCCGAGCCGGTGAAGGAGGGGGACATTGGCACGCTCGTGGTGACAGCGCTGTGGAGCAACAACGTCACGCCATTCCTGCGCTGGAGCTCGGGCGACCTCGTCTCCTATAGCGAAGCGGACGATGGTGTGGGTCCGTTCTCGGTGTTTCCGCGTATCCGGCACGCGCACCGCACCACCGGCTTCTTCAAGGTACGCGGCGTCAACCTCGGCCACCAGGACCTCGAGGACTTCATGTTCCGCCACCTCGAGATCGGCGACTTCCGCGCCGAGGCGCTCAACGAAGGCGATAACGACGTGCTACGCCTCTCGATCGAGGTGCGCCGCGGGGTCGACGCGGCGGCGATCTGCGGCTCGATCGCCGCGGCGATGAAGGAGAAGTTCGAATTGGCGCCTCAAGTCGTGGCGTTGGAGGCTGGCACGCTCGCGAAGGAGTTCGAGGCCAACATCAAGGCCTCGCGCTTCATCGACCGCCGGTGACGGCAAAATCAAGCATTTAGGCAGCCGACGAAAAAAAGTCGAGACTACTTACTGCCGAAGTAGTAGCCGATTACCAAAGTAACGACGGGAAGCATTACCGAGCTAAGGATAGCCATCAAGAACTTAGCTGGCTCTGCGATCTTGTCCCAACCGCCGAAGTACGCGAGGCCGGCAATTACCGCTATTACTACGACAGCCGCCAGTATCACAAACGCCCAAATAATCAGCTTCGCGATGTGCGAACGGTCGTCCGCCTGCAAGCGCCTATTTCTTTCCTCGAGCGCTTTCTGGCTCTGCTTGACTAGTTCTTCTGTCGCGGCGATTTGGGAATCAATGTCAGCCATGACGTTGGTTCCCGAATACTTCTAGATTGGCTACGAGCTCGTCGCCGTGCTAGTTACGACGGTGGAAAACCTGCGCGAGCGGTCCAGCAAATCCTGGATGGTTTTCTCCAAGATCGGTCTTTTGGCGTCACCTTCAGGTAAGGCCGCCAATTGTTCGCGTAGTTTCTTGGCTTCTTGCAAGGCCAGCGCGGCCTCGGAAGTTAGGAAGCCAAGGGTGGCGGTGGTAGTTGCCGTGGAACTGTTGCTCATTGCGACATTATCGGCCCCAGGCATAGCAGGGTCAACGGACCCTGTCTGCATCCGTTAGCTCATGACCCCTCAGCGGAGACAGGCTCAGACGGAATCGAAGTACTCCGTCATCCGCTTGCGCATCGCTGCGTCGGGCATCGGCCCCTGGCCGGCGGCGAGGTTGTCGCGCATGTGCTCGGCCTTGGCGGTGCCGGGAATGGCGCAAGTCACCGCGGGATGGCTGACGATCCACTTGAGGAAATACTGTGCCCAGCTCGCGATGCCGAGCTCCGCGGCCCAGGGCGGCAGCGGCTTGCCTTTGGTGCGGCGGAAGAGCGCGCCTTCCGCGAATGGGCGGTTGATGATCACCGCCACCTTCTTCTCGGCCGCCAGCGGCAGAACACGTTTCTCTGCATCGCGCTCGCCGAGCGAGTAGTTGATCTGCAGGAATTCATAGGCGCCGGTCTTGAGCCAGCGCTCGACCTCGGCGTAGGCGGACGCGGTGTAGTGCGTGATGCCGAGGTATCGCACGCGGCCCTTGGCTTTCCACTGCTTGAGCGTCTCGGTGTGAGTGGCGACGTCGACCAGGTTATGCACCTGCATGAGGTCCATGCGCTCGACGCGCAGGCGCCTGAACGAGGTCTCCATCTGCTGGATGCCCTCGTCGCGGCCGCTGGTCCAGACCTTGGTGGCGATGAACAGGCGCTCGCGCAGGCCGAGCTCGGCGATCAGATCGCCGGCGACCGATTCCGAGGTGCCGTACATGGGCGAGGAGTCGATCAGCTTGCCGCTGGCGGCGAATACTTCGAGCACCTCGGCGAGCTCGGCGCGCGCCGCCTTGTCGTTGTCGACGTCGAAAGTCTGCCAGGTGCCAAGGCCGATGGCGGGGAGCTCTTCGTCCGTCGAGGGAATTTTCCGGGTCATCGGTCTGGAGGATTGAGCAAGAACCGGGCGCGGCAGGAGCGCTGCGCCGAGCGCCTGAAGCAGTGCGCGGCGCTTCATCGCGAACTCCACGATTTCATTCTAGACCCGAGGTAGTAGGCGAGCGCCGTCCAGACCATCGACAGGCCTGCGGCGAGCACCGCGACCGCCCCGAGCATGCCGAAGAGCCAGCCGGAGAGCGCGTCGCCGCCGCGGTAGACCACGGTGTCGATGAAGTTCTTCGCCTTGTAGCGCTCGCTGCGCGGCACGACGGTGAAGAGCGTCTCGCGCGCGGGCTTCGAAATCGCGAACTCGCCGACGCGACGCGTGACGCCGAACGCGATCAGGGCAGCCAGGGTCGGCGCCGCGCCGAGCCAGAGGAAGCCGGCGATCGAGAGGATCGGCATCAGCGCCAGCATGCCGGTGATGCCGAGCAGCGGGCTGAGTCGCGCAAATGCGAAAAGCTGGATCAGCAGCGTGAGCACATTGACCGTCAGGTCGACGCTCGCGAAGAGGCGGGTGCGCGCGCCGATGTCGGCGACCGCGGCGCGCACGATGTCGATCTGCTGGAAGTAAAGCGCGGTCGAGAGTGCGGTGTAGCAGAAGAGATAGCCGCAGATGGCGAGCAGGAAGGGCGAAGACAGCGCGGTGCGCGCCCCTTCCAGGACGCTGCCGCCGATCGGCTCGTCGGCAGGCGGATCGCCGCGGCGTGGATGGGCACGCGACCACTGCGCGAGGCGCACGATGCAGACGACGGTGGCGGCGAGCAGCAGTGCGGACAGCAGAAGCAGACCGGTGGTGCCGATGGCGCCGACGAGACTCGCGGCGAGCAGCGGTCCGGCGATCGCACCGCAGCTGCCGCCGGCGGCGATGGTGCCGTAGAGGCGCGCCGCCTGGCCGCTGTCGAAGAGGTCGGACATATAGCTCCAGAACACCGAGACCACGAAGAGATTGAACACGCTCAACCAGACGAAGAAGACGCGCGCATCGAGCGCGAAGACGAAGGCGAGGAGGTTGAGCGCGAAGAAGGCGTAGACCGCCGGCAGCAGCCGCGCGCGCGGCAGGCGCTGGCACAGCCAGCCGAACAGCGGCACCAGCGCGAGCATCGCGATGAAGGTGGCGGTGAACAGCCACTGCAGCGCCTGGGTGCCGGCTTCGACCGCGAGCGCGTCGCGCACCGGGCGCAGCAGGTAGTAGCTGCACAGCAGGAGAAAAAAGTAGGCGAACGACCAGGCCACTGCCGGCGCCTCGTGCGGCTCGTAGGCGAGAAGCCGGTTGAGGGCCGCGGCCATGCGCTATAGTAGCCGCGGGAGGAAAAGCTCATGGGCATCGGTGGCTGGGTGGTTCTCGCAATCATCGTCGCGCTCGCCGTCTGGGCGATCGGCATCTACAACGGCCTGGTGACGCTGCGCAATCGCTTCAAGAACGCGTTCTCGCAGATCGACGTGCAGCTCAAGCGCCGCTACGACCTGATTCCGAATCTGGTCGAGTCGGTGAAGGGCTATATGCAGCACGAGCGCGGCACGCTCGAGGCGGTGATCAAGGCGCGCGGCAGCGCGCTCAGCGCCTCGCAACAGGCTGCCGCAAAACCCGGTGACCCGGCGGCGATGCAGGGGCTCGCGCAGGCCGAGGGCGCGCTCGGCGGCGCGCTGGGCAGACTGCTGGCGGTGTTCGAGCAGTACCCGGACCTGAAAGCCAATCAGAACGTGCTCGGGCTGCAGGAAGAGCTCTCCAGCACCGAGAACAAGATCTCCTTCTCGCGCCAGGCCTACAACGACTCGGTGATGGAATACAACACCAAGCGCGAGAGCTTCCCGGACAACATCTTCGCGGGAATGTTCGGCTTCTCGGCGGCGGAGTTGCTCCAGTCGACTGACTCGCCGGAAGAGCGCAAAGCCCCGAAGGTTTCGTTCAGCTAGCTTGAATTTTTTCGAGCACCAGAGCCTCGCCCGCCGCAACAGCCGGGTGATGGTGGTTCTGTTCCTGCTCTCGGTGGTCGCGATCGTGCTGGCGGTGAATCTGGTCGTCGGCTCGGTCTACCTGCTCGGCTTCGCCGAGGGGCCGCAACCCGTCGTGCCGATGCATGTCTACGCGGCCGGCGCCGCGGTCACGGTGGCGATCATCGCGGTGGTCAGCATCGTCAACATCATCGCCCTGGCCGACGGCGGCGCGCACGTGGCGCGCCTGCTGGGCGCCCGGGCGGTGGCCCCCGCCAGCAGCGACGCGCTCGAGCGCCGCTTCCTCAACATCGTCGAGGAGATGGCGATCGCATCGGGAGTGCGGCTGCCGCAGGCGTACGTGATGGACCAGGAGCGCGGCATCAACGCCTTCGCCGCCGGGTGGAGCACGTCGGGCTCGGTGATCGCGGTGACGCGCGGCACGCTCGAGCGGCTGACGCGCGACGAGCTGCAGGCGGTGATCGGCCACGAGTTCAGCCACATCCTGAACGGCGACATGGGGCTCAACATCCGCATGGTCGGCGTGCTTGCCGGCATCGTCGCCATCGGCTCGATCGGCGGGTTCCTCGTGCGCCTCGCCGGCCAGTCGGCCTCGGACGATATCCGCTTCGCCGCGCCGGTGTTCCTGCTCGGCGTTGCGCTGTTCATCATCGGCTACGTCGGCCTGTTCTTCGCGCGCCTCATCAAGGCGGCGGTGTCGCGCCAGCGCGAGTTCCTGGCCGACGCCTCGAGCGTGCAGTTCACGCGCAACGCCGACAGCATGGCCGGGGCCCTCGACCAGCTGCGCGCCAGCGGCGCCGGCACGCTGATCCAGGGGCGCTACGCCGAGGAGATGTCGCATCTGTTCTTCGGCCAGGGCATCAAGCTGCATTTCGCCGGGCTGTTCGATACGCACCCGCCGGTCGAAGAGCGCATCCGGCGCGTGCAGCCGCGCTTTCAGCCCAGCTCTTATCGCAAGCAGCGCTCGACCGCGGTGGAGATGACCGCAGCGCGCGCCGCCGAAGCGGCCGCGGCCGAGCCGCCGCCCACGGGACGGCGCGCGGCCGACATTGGCACGGCGTGGGGACTCTCGGCCACGCAAAGCGCGCAGCTGGTCGGCGCCTTCACGTCGGAAAAACTCGGATATGCCGGGCAGCTGCTGAAGGCGATCCCGCCCGCTTTGCGCGAGAGCGTGCGCGAGCCGAACGGCGCGAGCGCGGTGCTGATCGCACTGCTGCTCGCGCCGAAGGAAGAGGTGATGCGCGAGCAGTTGCAGGCGCTCAAGCTCGGCGGGCTCACGATGCTTGCCGAGCGCGTGGAGCGGGCGGCGCCGCTGACGCGCGAGCTCGGCTTTGCGTTTCACCTCGCGGTGGTGGATCTCGCGCTGCCGGCGCTGAAAGCGGCGCCCGAGGAGGCGAAGAAGGCGCTGATCGCCGGCCTCGAGGCGGTGATCAATGCCGACCGGCGCGTCTCGGTGCATGAATTCGTCGTCCTCACCTTCGTGCGCGAGCAGCTCTGGGCCAGGCCCAAGCCGGCGCGCGCCAGCCGCAGGATCGCCGAGCTCAAGGCGGAGGCGGGCACGCTGCTCGGCCTGGTCGCGCATGCCGGCACGCGGCCCGATGCCAGCGGCTCGCGCGCCGAGGCGCTGCAGGCGGCGCTGCGCGCCGGTGCCGCAGTGATGGAGATCGAAATTCCCGCTGCCGGCGAGTTTGCGCCGGCCGCGATCGGCGCCGCCTTCGAGGCGCTGAAAAACCTCGCGCCGATGCAAAAGGCGGTGCTGGTGAAGGGCCTGTTTGCCGCGGTCAGCGCCGACGGCACGATCCGCGTGGTGGAAGCCGAGCTGATGCGCCTCACCGCCGCGCTGCTCGACTGCCCGCTGCCGCCGTTATTCGACGAGCTCGACCC
>DASWER010000142.1:0-2154 GCA_036394655.1 Burkholderiales bacterium | reverse complement strand
TCTCGGTGATGGCGCATTGCCGGGGCAAGCTCGCGCCATTCAAGCAGCCGAAGCGCATCATCTTTTGCGAAGCGCTGCCGAAAAACCCCAGCGGCAAGTTGTTGAAACGGGAGCTGCGCACCCGCTATGCCTAGCCCGGCGGAGCGGCTTCGCGCGCTCGACTCGCGCAAGGCGGTCACCCAGGTCATGGGCGCGGATTACGAACACCTGCTGCATTCCTGAAAGGACTTCGCATGATCATCGACGTACACGGCCACCTCTGCGCTTCGCCCAAGCTCTATGCCTGGTTCACGCTGCTCCTCGCGAGCCGTGCGAGCTACGGCACGCCGCCGCCGCCCATCAGCGACGACGAGATGCTCGCGCTCGTCGAAACGCGGCGCAATCTCGACGCCATCGATGGCGCCGGGACCGACGTGCAGCTCATCTCGCCGCGGCCGTTTTCGATGTTCCATGCCGAGCGTCCCGGCCGCGTCGTGCACCGCTGGATCGAGGGCGTCAACAGCTACATCGCGCAGTTCTGCCGCGTGCTGCCGGACCGGTTTGCCGGCATCGCCGGCCTGCCGCAGCCGGCGGGCGAACCGGTCACCAGCTCGCTTCCGGAGCTCGAGCGCTGCATCAACGAATACGGCTTCGTCGGCTGCCTGCTCGACCCTGATCCGGGCGAAGGCGACAACAAGACGCCGGATTTAGGCGACGAGTATTGGTACCCGTTGTACAAAAAACTCGTGGAGCTCGACGTGCCCGCGCACATCCACGCTACCGGCAACCGTTACGGCCGCGGCACCTACAGCACTCACTTCATCGACGAGGAGAGCCTTGCCATCTTGTCGCTTCTCAACTCGCGCGTCTTCCTCGATTTCCCCGAGCTGAAGGTCATCGTTTCGCACGGCGGCGGCTCCGTGCCCTACCAGGTCGGCCGCTGGCGCGCCGAGCGCCTGCATCCGGTGATCGGCAAGAACCTGCCGCTCAAGGAGAGCTTCGACGAAGGGCTGCGGCGTCTCTACTACGACACGGTGCTGCATTCGAAGGAGGCCCTCGCGATGCTGATTCGCCTCGTCGGAGCCGACCGCGTGGTGTTCGGCACGGAGAATCCCGGCTCCGGCACCGCTTTGAATCCGCAGACTGGGCGCAGCTTCGACGACATCAAGGCGCTGCTCGACGAGCTCGACTTCCTCACGCCGGCCGATCGCGCGAACATCCTTGAGCAGAACGCGCGCCGCCTCTTCCCGCGGCTGAAGGCGAAAGGCGGCGCACCAGCACCGGGCACCACGGACGCAAAGAAGTATCTCTCAGCGCAAAACGCCCGCGTCGGCATCGGAATGTAGCGATGGCGCAGGTCGTCCTCGGCATCGGCACGTCGCATAGCCCGCTGCTCGTCCTCGGCGCCGGCGACTGGGCGCTGCGTTCGCAGGATGACCGGCGCAATCGCGCGCTGAACACGCTCGACGGCCGCCTGATGTCGTATGACGCGCTTGCCGCGGAGCGCGGCGAACCGTACGCGGCGGAATCCGATCCAGCGACTTTCCCGGCGCTCGTACAACGCGCCGAGCAGGCGCTCGACCGACTCGCCGAGGCCATCAGGGTTGCACGGCCCGACGTCCTGCTCGTCGTGGGCGACGACCAGGGCGAGCTCTTCGGGCCTGAAAACATGCCTGCACTTTCGGTGTTTTGCGGAGACGAGCTAGTCATGAGACCCGCGGAGCACCTTGAGCATTCGCCGCCGTGGGCGACGAGCGAGTTCTGGGCGCGCTATCGCATGGATCTGCCGCACCGCCATCCAG
The DNA here is from genome assembly GCA_036394655.1 of Burkholderiales bacterium. Taxonomy (GTDB): domain Bacteria; phylum Pseudomonadota; class Gammaproteobacteria; order Burkholderiales; family SG8-39; genus SCGC-AG-212-J23. The sequence continues at coordinate 373 of DASWER010000142.1, read as the reverse complement.
CGACACCTGCCGTTGCCGCGGATCTCGTCCGGGGGTTGATCAGACAGGGGGTCGATGTCGGCGTCGTGCGCCGCGTCGTCGATCCAGCGCAGCGCGGATTCGGCCATGCGTTCGGTTTCATTCTCCAGCGGCTGATGCGCGATGGCGCCGTTCCCATGCTGCCGGTGTTGCTCAACACCTATTTCCCACCGAATACGCCGACTGCCGCGAGGTGTTTCGAAATCGGCACCAAGATCTCTGCGGCCCTGGCCGCTTCGCCGAGCGCTGCGCGCGTCGCGGTGATCGCTTCCGGCGGTCTGAGTCACTTCCTGTGCGAGGAGGCGTTCGATCGGCGCTTTCTTGCCGCGTTGCGCTCGAGGGACATCGACGTGCT
>DASWER010000141.1:0-3220 GCA_036394655.1 Burkholderiales bacterium | reverse complement strand
GGCCAAAGCCGCCGGCAGCGATGGTCATGTCGTCGCGTAGCAGCCCCTTCAGGGCAGCGGCGGCATCGGGATATACCTTTTTCATAGCATCACCTTTCGGATGGCCTGCGGAATGCGAATCGGCTTCTGCTTTTGCATGTCGATGAACACCACGGTCGCCGCGCCGTCTGCGTAAAGCTCGCCGCCGACGCTGAGCTCATAGAAAGTCGGCACGCTCGAGCCGCCGGGCTCGCCGATGTAGACCTGGATCTCGACCGTGCCCGCCACGGTGCGAAACTCGATGCGCTTCTCGAAGCGCGCGCCCTGGACGATGCGGTCGACGTAGATGCCCGGGGTATGGACCTGGTCGGGATCGAGCTCGCCGATCTCCACCAGCTCCTCCACTTCGGCCACCGTCACCTTGCCGCAGGTGGCGATCATCGGATTGAAGTTGCGCGAGGTCATGCGGTAGACGAGATTGCCGGCCTTGTCGCCCTTCCATGCCTTGACCATGGCGAGATCGGCGCGGATGCCCTCCTCGAGCACGTATTCCTTGCCGTCGAACACTTTGGTCTCCTTGCCCTCGGCGAGCTTGGTGCCGGCGGCCGTGCGGGTGTAGAAGCCCGGAATGCCGGCGCCGCCGGCACGCAGCTTCTCGGCGAGCGTGCCCTGCGGCGTGAGCTGCAGGTCGAGCTCGCCCGCCAGCACCTGGCGCTCGAATTCCTTGTTCTCGCCGACGTAGGAGGCGATCACCTTCTTCACCTGGCGCGACTTCAGCAGGAGGCCCATGCCGAAATCGTCGACCCCGGCGTTGTTGCCGATGATGGTGAGCCCCTTGACGCCGCTGTCCTTGAGCGCGGCGATGAAATTCTCCGGGATGCCGCACAGGCCGAAGCCGCCGGCAGCGATCGTGATGTCGTCGCGCAGCAGTCCCTTCAGGGCGGCAGCGGCGTCGGGATAGACCTTTTTCATTGGAGCACCTCTCGGATGGCCTGCGGAATGCGGATCGGCTTCTGCTTCTGCATGTCGATGAATACCACGGTCGCGGCGCCGTCGGCATAAAGCTCGCCGCTGATGTTGAGCTCGTAGAAGGTCGGCACGCTCGAGCCGCCGGGCGGACCGGTGAAGACCTGCACGTCGACGGTGCCCGGATAGTTGATGGGGCGCTTGAAGTTGCACGTCGCGTTGGCGATCACGATGCCGGTCGTCTTCCACGCCTCGTTATCGGGCACCAGCGCGTCGAACCAGCTGATGCGCGCCTGCTCCATGTAGCGGAAGTAGACCGTGTTGTTGACGTGCCCCATGGCGTCCATGTCGCCCCAGCGAACGGGAATGCGCTCCACGTGGACAAGCTTTCGAGGGGACGGCATCGGGGCGCTGATTATAATTCCCGCATGCCGCGCGAATCGATGCAGTACGACGTCGTGATCGTGGGTGCCGGCCCTGCCGGTCTCGCCGCCGCGATCCGCGCGAAGCAGGTCGCGCCGGACGTGTCGGTGTGCGTGCTCGAGAAAGGCTCCGAGGTCGGCGCGCATATCCTCTCGGGCGCGGTGATGGATCCGCGCGCCATCGCCGAGCTCCTGCCCGACTGGAAAGCGCAGGGCGCGCCGCTCAACACGCCGGTGACGAAGGACCGTTTCCTGTTCCTCGGCGAGAAGGGTCATCTCGAGACGCCGGCGTTCCTGCTGCCGGCGTGCTTCCAGAACCACGGCAATTACGTGGTGAGCCTTGGCAACGTCTGCCGCTGGCTGGGCAAACAGGCCGAAGCGCTGGGCGTCGAGATCTTTCCGGGCTTCGCCGCCGCCGAGGTGCTCTACGAAGGCGCCACGGTGAAGGGCGTCGCGACCGGCGATCTCGGCGTCAATCGCAAGGGCGAAAAAACCGAGGCGTACCAGCCGGGCATGGAGCTGCACGGCAAATACACCTTCTTCGCCGAGGGCTGCCGCGGGCAGCTCGGCAAGGAGCTCGAAGCGAAGTTCCGCCTGCGCGAGGGCGCGGATCCGCAGGTCTACGGCATCGGCTTGAAGGAGCTGTGGGAGCTCAAGCCCGAGCGGCACCAGCCGGGGCTGGTCATGCACACCGCCGGCTGGCCGCTCGATGCGGCCACTTATGGCGGCTCATTCCTCTACCACATGGAGAACCGGCAGGTCGCCGTCGGCTTCGTCGTCGGGCTCGGATACACGAATCCCTACTTATCGCCGTACGAGGAATTTCAGCGGTTCAAGATGCATCCCGCGATTCGTGGTTTTTTCGAGCAGGGTAAAAGAGTGAGCTACGGCGCGCGCGCCATCACTGCGGGCGGGCTGCAGTCGCTGCCGAAGCTCGTGTTTCCCGGCGGCGCGCTGATCGGCGACGACGCGGGATTCCTCAACGCCTCGCGCATCAAGGGCAGCCACTGCGCGATCAAGTCGGGGATGCTCGCCGCCGAGGCGGCGTGCGAAGCGCTCAAGGCGGGACGTACGCACGATGAGCTCGGCGCCTATCCGGCCGCGTTCAAGGCGAGCTGGCTCTACGAAGAACTGCATCGCGCGCGCAATTTCAAGCCGTGGATGTCCAAGGGCCTCTATGCGGGCACGCTGATGGTCGGCGTTGACCAGGTGGTGTTTCGCGGAAGAGCGCCCTGGACGCTGCACCACGACCATGCCGATCACGAGACGCTCAAGCCGAAGAGCGAGGCGCAGCCGATCGCCTATCCGAAGCCCGACGGCGTGCTCACCTTCGACCGGCTGTCCTCGGTGTTCATTTCGAACACCAACCATAGCGAGGACCAGCCGATCCACCTGCGCCTGAAGGACCCGGCGCTGCCGCTACGCAACTGGGAGGAATACGCGGGGCCGGAGCAGCGTTACTGCCCCGCCGGCGTGTACGAGTTCGTCGACGTGGACACCAAGCCGCGCCTGCAGATCAACGCGCAGAACTGCGTGCACTGCAAGACCTGCGACATCAAGGATCCGCTGCAGAACATCGTCTGGGTCGCCCCTGAGGGCGGTGGCGGCCCGAACTACCCGAACATGTAACTAGAGGCGCTCGAGCAGCTTGCGCAGCGTCTCGATGTCCACCGGCTTGACGAGGTGCTCCTCGCAGCCCGCCTCGAGCGAGCGCTGGCGCGCCTCCTCACCGCTCGTGCCAGTGACCGCGATGAAGCGTACGTTGGCCAGGCGCTTGTCCTTGCGCAGCCGCTCGATCACGTTGTAGCCGTCGACCCCGGGCATGCCGATGTCGAGCAGCACGACCTGCGGGC
>DASWER010000140.1:0-10404 GCA_036394655.1 Burkholderiales bacterium | reverse complement strand
TCGGCGAGCGTGAGCTGCGCCTGCTCTTCGATCTGGTCGAGCTTCTGGTTGAAGTCGTCGAGGTCCATTTGTTCTTGGTCCCGCAAAAAACTAGTGCCACGGTAGACCAGCCGGGGGCTTCGCGCAGTCGCCGGGGCTTTGACTCTTCTGTAGTAGAACGACTACAAATGGTTGATTCTGCTCAAAAACTCACGGTGACCACGACCGTGTCGGCGTAGACGCCGGCGCCGACGTTTTGCTTGCGCGGAATGCGGCCGTACACGGTATGGCTCGCGGTTGCCGCACTGCCGCCGACCACAGCGGTGCCAGCGCTCTTATCGCCCCAGACGAGGTTGTACGAGGCATCCGTGTACAGGTTGTAGGGAAGGCGGCTCGCGCCGGACGCCAAGCTGCGCGGCGTGTACGAGTTGCTGAGGCCGGTGCCGAGAGTGATCGTGTAGGGCGCCGCCGGTAAGCAGGCAATGTCGACCCTGCCGGTGCTGTCGAGGTCCTGCTCGCCGATCGGGTTGTAGCTGCCGAAGGTCACCGGGAGCGCCGTGACGGTGCAGGCCGCGAGCGCCGGCCCGGCGCTGAAAGCGAGTGCCGCGGCGGCGAGCCATCTCATGGCTTCACGCCCCGGCAGGTGTAGACGCCGAGATGCGGCTGCGGATCGCTGCCCGGGGCATACGCGAGGTCGAACTCGCAGCTCTGCCCGCGCCAGCTCACGCGCAGGCGGTTGGTGGCGGCGAGGCCGCTGACATACACCTCGCCGCGCAAGCCGACCGGGAACTCTTCTGCGCCGCTGCCGACGCGCACCGTTGCCCCCGAGGGGAGGGGCGCGCCGTTTTCCAGCAGCACGGTGAGCAGCGCGCCGCGCGCCGGCCGGACGCCGAAATGCAGCAGCACGCCGCTGCGGAAATACGGCGCGGGTTCGGCCTGCAGCGTATCGATCTGCGCGTCGAGCGGCAGGTCGGCTTGCTCGATGGCGATGCGGTTCACCTCGTACGGTCGCAGTCGCGGCACGAACGCGCTGCCATCGGCGCCGGTGCGGGCGACCAGCTGATTCTCGGCGTAGACGCGCACATTGGGCTGGTCGGGTACGCGCACCACGGCGAAGCTGTCGCTCATGCGCCGCGTGAGGTGCAAGCCTTCGAACAGCGCGATACCGCCGGAGGCGCCGGCGCGCACGCTCGACACATCCTCGCCCCGGCCCGCCGCTAGCGTGTAAGTGCCGATCGAGCTCTGGTAGGCCACCTCGCCCTCGCGGCGTTGCGGCCCCGATGCGGCGCCGAGCAGGCGGTAGCCCCAGCCCTCGCCTGCGGGGAGGCTCTGCTGCACCTGCCCCAGCACCTGGTGGCGATCTTTTTGCGAGAGCGCCATCGCGGTCGCCGTGCTGCGCACGCCAAGCGGGATCACGATCGTAAGCGTCGCCGAAGAGCGCGCCTCGGGCCCGAGCGAGCGGATCACGGCGACGTTGAAAAACGCGTAGCGCGACAGACCCAGGCTGTAGCTGGTGCTGATGAGCTCGACGTCAGGCCGGTCGCGGTAGCCGCGGTGCGTGTAGCCCAGTCCCAGCGAGCCGAAGCCTGGCGTCGAGAGACTGGCGAACAGCTGGCTCTGCTGGCGCGGCGCCAGCTCGTCGGGCTGCAGGCCGAGTTGCGTAAAGCGCTCGCTCGCCGCCTGCGCGCTCGCGCCAAAGCCGATGCGCCGCGCCTGCCGCTCGTAGCCTACCTGGACCAGGCCGCCGCGGCCGCGCTCGCTCGAGCTGCCGGCCACCGAGCCGCTGAGGATACCGAGCACCGGCGCGAGCCACGCCGCGCCGAAGCCGCCGGTCTTCTGGTGGCTGAGGAGCTCGCCATGCACGTCGCCGGTGAAGTTGTCGCTGAAGCCGTAGCGATGCGTGCCGGCCGCCATGGCGCGGCCGTAATCGCTGCTGGTCAGGCTGAAGCCGTCGCGCACCGCGCCGATCTCGTAGGAATAGTCCTGCAGCCCTGCGCGCAGCAGCCGCGGCGTGGCGTAATACGGCAGCACCACGATCTGCTCGCGTCCGAGCAGGTCGCGCACCACGACGCGCGCTTCGCCGCGGCCGGTGATCACCGGCAGGTCGGTGATGGTGAACGGGCCGCTCGGCACCTCGCGGCTCAGCCGCAGCGCATCGTTGACGTAGAGATCGACGGTCGAGGGCACCACCGCTTCGCCGGTGACGCCGGGCAGCGGATAGGTGATGAGCCCGGGCTGCGTGGCGAAATTGGTCGCCCACTGCGCGCCGCCGAAGCGCACCGCGCGCACCCAGCTGCCGGCGCCGCTGATGGCATCGCCGAACCGGAGGCTGTCGAGCTTCTCCGGCCGGTCGTAGGTCCAGGTCGAATCGAGCCGCACCACGTGCGTGCCGGCCGCGCTCGGCTGCGCGAGAAATGAACTTACGCCGACGCCAAGACGGCTGAAGGCGCCGAGCTCGACCAGCCCGCTCTTCAGCGTGTCGTTGCCCACCTTGTTCGCGAACAGGTCGTAATTCATGAACGCCCCAGGCGACGCGCGCGTGAGGCCGGGCATTCCCGTGCGCATGCCGCGCAGCTCGGTGCCGGCGAACAACGAAGCCGGCGCCTCGGCAACCAGCGCCTGGCGCGCTTCATCGATGCGATAGGACAAGCCCGGGAACGCGGCCAGCGGGTAATACTCTTCGCCGCGGTACGCCAGCGGCGTGAGCTCCGGCAGGCGCAATCGCCAGCGCTGCAGATCATCCTTGCGCGCGAACAGCGCGCCGTCGCCCTGTCGCAGGATGAGCGCCGTCTGCAACGCCTGCTGATTGAGGCGCATCTCGAGAAACATCTCTTCCAGCGCGGGCGCCACGGCGCCGGTCGGCGACAATTCGAGCACCAGGCGAAATCCCTGCGCGGAGATGCGCGGCTCGACCTCGGCCTTGAGATCGATCTGCAGCCGGATGCCGCGCGGCCGCAGGCGCGTGACGCGGATGCCGTCGAGGTAGGGATGGGCGCTCGGCACCTTCGCCGGCAGCGCGTCGAGCGCCTGCCCGGACACCGTGTCTTCGAGCTCGAGCACCAGGCGCCGGCGCAGCGACAGCAGGCGAAAGCGGATCGCCGCGTCGCCATCGATGACGATGCGCACCTGATCGCGCGCGAGCTGGATCTCGGTCGCCAGCACCTGCGCCGCCCCGGCCTCGCACGGGGCCAGTACGAGCGCAGCGAACGCCAGTCCAGCCCTGGCGCGCTGTCTCATTCCACTTTGAGATCGGCGTCGACGTCGGCGCCATCGGTGCGCGCGCGCAGCCGCACCGTGGCGCCCGAGGGCGCGCTGCCTTTCATGCGCCAGCCCTGGCTTTGCCCGGGAAGCACGTAGACCGGCGTGCGCTCGGCCGCGATCTCGCGCTCGGCGGGGTGCGCCAGCCGCACTTCCATCACCTGGATGTGCGCGTTGCCGTCGTTACGCAGGCTGAGGCTGAGGCCGCCCTCGCGCATCGCCTGCGCGCGCCACCGGAGTTGCGGGGCCACTGCCGCCGGCGGAAGCACGAAAACCGGAATGCCCATGCGCAACGCCACGCGCAGGCCCTTGAACTCGGCCTTCGGCGGCGGCGGCACCTCCTGCAGGAACACGCGGTAGGCGAGCTCGCGCGCCGGGTCGGCGTCGCGCCGCAGGCCGATGCGCACGATCTGGGAAGCGCCGGGCTTGAGCGTGAAGATCGGCGGCGTCGCCAGGATCTCGCGCGTCGCGGTGTAGACGTCGGCGCCGTCGCGCTGCGTCCACGCCACGACATCGACCTGCACTACGGTGGTTTCCTGGCTCTCGTTGCGCACGGTGATCGGCGTCACCGACTGGCTCGCCGAGAGCGTGATGCGCACCGGCGTGACCATGAACGAACCGGCGCTCGCCGGCGCCGCCGCGGCCATAAAAAAAGCCAGGCACGCGGCCTGGCTCCATGAGCGGGGGTGCGTCAGAAAGTGAACGTAACGTTCACCACATCGGTATAGACGCCCGCCGAGGGAGTCTGTCCGGCTGGGATGGTGCCGTCGACGTTGACTGTCTGCACGAGCCCGGTCGCGCTGAGGATTTTGGCAGTCGCCGTCGTATTGCCCCATACGGTGTTGTTCGGCCCTGCACTGTAAAGGAAGTAGGACAGGTATTTCCCCGTCGTCCCGATTTGCATCTGGCGCAGCGGCGCGGTATCCGTAGAGCCCGATGCCGGGTTCGCTCCCTGCCCCATCATGATTTTAGCCGCCGAGCCGTTGGTGCAGGTCGCCGTGATGGTACCGGTCCCCGTCACCGCGCTGCCCGAATAGCCGCCGAACGCGAGCGCCCCGGAGGTCAAGAGACAGGTCTCGGTCACCGTTGCCGACACCGTGAGCACTGCCTGCGCGAAACACTGGAACGATAGCGCGGCGCCGGCGAGCAGCGCGGCTGCGTGGATCAACTGCTTTCTCATTTCTGGTCTCCCCGACACGCCTTGATTGGCGGGCGCAAATATATCGAGGAAGCTGCGCGCGAATTATCAGAAAGGTTTAAAGGAAGCTGACGGATGTAGCGATGGCGCGCCGCGAGACGCGCCATCGCGTGACGCGCATCACGAACGACCGCAATTTTGTAGATAGACAACGACAGAACAGTCACGCCTTGTAGTACTAACTCGACAGCAGATTAAAGGCGGGATTTTCCCGGCGCCATTCGGACTATTTTTTCATCTCTACGTAAAGCGCGTGCCTTATAAGGCTGCGTCCCGCCTCACTTCCAAACAAACAAGGAGCCTCGATGAAGACGAAGGTCTTGGCGATTGCACTGGCGGCATTCGGTGCATCGGCGTACGCGCAGCAATCCGGATATGTGACGCAGCCTGCCGGCGGCCACGTGATGAATCCGTTCGGCCTGTGCTGGCACTCGGGCCAGTGGACCAGCAACGATGCCGTCACGCCCTGCGATGCGACGCCGCGCGCCGAGCCGGCGCCGCAGATCCTGCAGGTGCAGCCGATCGCCGCCGAGCCGAAGCTCGAGCCGGCGCCCGCGCCGATCGTGCAAGCCCCGCCGCCGGCACCGGCGCCGGCGCCGGTCGCGGTGCAGCCGGCCTACGAGAAAGTGACGCTCTCGGCGGACGTGCTGTTCGATTTCAACAAGGCCACGCTGAAGGACGCCGGCAAGGCGAAGCTCGATGAGCTGGCCGATCGCCTGCGCGGCGCTTCGCTCGACGAGATCAAGATCGTCGGCCATGCCGATCGCATCGGCAGCCCGCAATACAACAAGCGCATTTCCGAACAACGCGCGAGCACGGTCAAGGACTATCTCGACTCGCGCGCCAACGCCCGCAGCATCCAGACCGCCGGCAAAGGCAGCGCCGAGCCGGTCACCGGCAGCACTTGCCGCGGAATGGGAGCCGAGCAAGGCTCGAACCGGCGCCTGGTGCAATGCCTGCAGGCCGATCGGCGCGTCGACATCGAGCTCTTCGGCGTGCGTACCGCGGGCGACCCCGGCACGCGCGGCGCCGCAGGCAGCGGGGCGCAGCCGGCGAGCTTCACCGGCTCCTCGCGTTAAGCCGGCAGCAAGCGACCCACGACGCGCAGCAGCTCATCGACGAAGAACGGCCTCATCAGGCAGGCGTCGCCGAGCTGCTGCGCGCGCGAGCGGTCTTCTTCGTTACTCGTCAGGAACACCACCGGCATGCAGGGTGCGGACTGGTCGACCGAGATCGTGGCGATCAGGTCGAGGCCGGTGAGAAACGGCAGGTCCGCTTCCAGGATCACCAGGTCGGGCGGGTGCTCGACCAGCAGCCTGCCGCCGGCGATCGCGTCCTCGGCTTCCAGCGTGCCGTAGCCCGCGTTGCTCAGATGAATCCTGAGCAGCTGGCGCGACGAGTCGTCGTGGTCGATCAGCAGGATGGTGCGGCGCGGGCTCACGCCTTGAGTTTAACGGCTGCGGCGCGCTAGACGCTGCGGCCGATTTGGTCTCTACTTCCGCGATGCGCCCGCAGCAGGTGCTGATCGTCGAGGACAACGTCGACCAGGCGCAGACGCTGCGCATGTTCCTCGGCATGAAAGGCCATCGCCTCGAGATCGCGGCCACCGGCCACGCGGCGCTCGAGGTCGCGCGCCGCTTCCGGCCGGACGTCGTGCTGCTCGACCTGGGCCTGCCGGGGCTCGACGGCTTCGAGGTGGCGCGCCAGCTCAGGCAGGAATATGGCGAGTCGATCCGCATCATCGCGGTCAGCGCCTATGCGAGCGAGAACGACCGCCGGCAGTCGCTCGAGGCCGGCTGCGAGCTGCACCTCGTCAAGCCCGCCGACCCGCGCTTCATCGAGAGCCTGCTCGGCTGACGTCGTTGTCTTAATTTTTCCGTAAGTTGCAACTCTTGCCGGGCTGATTACAATGCCGGGCCTTGAGTCCCGCCGTCTCCGTCAATCCGGAAGCCCCGGGCCGCAGCCCGCAAAAGCTGCGGGTGCTGATCGCCGATGATGATCGCGACGAAGTCCTGACCCTGCGCTCGCTGATCGAGGACGAGGGGCACGAGGTGCGCGGTCTCTACCGCGGCGGCGACGTGCTGGATGCGGTGCGCGATTTCGGTCCCGACGTGGTGCTGCTCGATATCGGCATGCCGGATCGCAACGGCTACGATCTCGCGCGCGAGATCACCTCGCGCTACGGGGAGCGGCGGCCGCGCCTGATCGCGGTGACCGGCTGGAAGCAGGCCTCCGACAGGATGCTGGCGCAAATGGCCGGCTTCGATCACCACGTCGCGAAGCCGTATGACCCCCAGGCCCTCCTCAAGCTGCTCGCGCCAAGGGACCCGGCCTAGCGCGGCTTTATGGCGGCAAGCCGCCGCAGCAGCGTTGGCGGATCGTAGGGCTTTGCAATGAAGTCGTGAAACCCGGCTTCCTTCGCCATCTTGCGGTCCGACTCGCTGGCATACGCGGTGAGTGCAATCAGCACCGGACCTCGCTCGCCGTAACGGTTGATCAGCTCTTCGGCGATGTCGAGGCCGCCGCGGTCGGGCATGGCGAGGTCGAGCAGCACCACGTCCGGCCCGAACTCCGCCACCGCCGCGGGCACCTCCTCACCCCACTTCACCAGCCGGACTTCCATGCCCTCGTCGCGGCACAGCAGCCCCAGCGTCACCAGCGTGTCGCGCTCGTCATCGGCAATGAGCACGCGTAGCCGCTGAGACTGGGAAGCGGGCTCCGGTAACTCGCCCACGGTCGGTTCAGGATCCATGTAACTTGCCGGCGACAGGCGAGCAAGAAATGAACCCTTAAGACGTCGCTGCTACCTCACGCCTTAACCGGGCTTGTGGGTACGGCGCCCGGCCTCCGAATAGCCCGCGGCCCAGCCTTCCAGGTAGTCGCGCTCGGCGGCGCGCGCGTCGGGCAGTTGGCAGCCCCTGGCGATCAGCTCGAAGCGCGGCGAGGCCGTGAAATAGAGGCCATCGCGCTCGCCCACTACGTACCAGTTCGCCGTGCGGCACTCATCGGGGGTCATGCCAGCGCAGCCGCCGAGCACGATCGACAGGACCACGGCCCAGCGCACCTAGAGTAAATCCTTCCACTTGGCGCGGATCTTTGCCTGCAGCTCCTTGCTCGCCTCCGCCACGGCCGGGAATTCTTCGAGGTGGTCCCAGGGCCGGCAGGCATCGATGATCGCCTTCGAGCTGAAGGCGGCGTCGTAGCGGTAGGCGACGAACATCGGGTCGTTCTTCGAGCCCATGCCGCGCTGGATGATGTCGATGTCGATCGACGGGTCGGTGCGCGTCGCCACCGCCCACATCACTTCCTGCAGGTTTGCCGGATCGATATCGTCGTCGACCACCACCGAGTAGCGCGACATGTATGCGCCGACGCCGCACTGGCTCAGGATGTGGCCGGCCTGGCGCGCATGTCCCGCGTAGCGCTGCTTGATCGAGACCACGTTGAACATGCGCGCGCCGCCGATCTCGTGCGCCCACACCGCGCGCACGTCGGCCACGCCGGCGGCGGCCAGCGCGTCGTGCAGCAGCGCCGAGCGCATCACCGCCTTGGAGTACGAGTAATCGTTCGGCGGCTTGGCCGGCGGGCTGCCGATCATGATCGGGTTTTCCCGAAAATAAACCCTTTCGACGGTGACCACCGGCGCTTTGCCCGCCTTGCCGGGGTAATAGCCGTGGAACTCGCCGAACGGTCCCTCGGTGCGCTCGTCGTTCGGCTCGATATGGCCTTCGAGCACGATCTCGGCGGCCGCCGGGAAGGGCAGGCGCGTGATCTGCCCCTCGATCACTGCCACCGGAGCCCCCAGGATGGCGCCGATGTAGTTGTACTCGCACATGCCGAAGGGCACTTCGATCCCCGAGATGAGATAGCCGAGCGGATCGGCGCCGAGCGCGATCACCACCGGAAAGCGCTTGCCGGCGGCCTTGTGCTTCTCGTAGTGCAGGCGGCCGTGCTTGCCCGAGACCATGTCGAGCGCCACGTGGTTCTTGTCCAGCGCCTGGACGCGGTAGGTGCCGACATTGATCCAGTCCGAATCCAGGTCGCGCGTCACCACCGAGCAGCCGGTGCCGATGTAGCGGCCGCCGTCGAGCTCGTGCCAGAGCGGCGATGGGAAGCGATCGATGTCCACTTCGCGCTGAACGTTCTCCAGCGCCGGGCCGGTCTTCACCACTGACATCGGGAATTTCGCGGCCGCCGCCTGCCACTGCGCCGGCTTGCCGCGCAGCGCCTCGACCAGGCCAAGATGCGTGCGCTGGATCGGCAACCTGAGGATCGACGACAGGCGCGCCGGACTGCTGGTACTGCAGGTCAGGACGCGGAAGCCCTTCGGATAGCCCTTGATCTCGTCGAACAGCAGCGCCGGCGGCAGGTCCTTCTTGACGTTGAGCTCGCTGATCGCGCCGAGCTCGAGGTTCCAGTCGGCGCCGTGGACGTGCTTGAGCTCGCCGAGCTTCTCGACTTCGGCCAGCCAGGTTCGCAGATCAAGCGGGTTCGGGGTCATGAATTCCGTACAACGTCCGTAATTATTCTTTCCACTCCTTCTTCGTACAAAACTAAATCAGTTTCGCAATGACCGGGAAGTATTCCGCCGTATGGCCGGCGGCGGCGGCCTTGTCGAGCAGCGCCTTGGCGTTCTTCAGCCCGGTGAGCTCGATGCGCGCGATCTTGGCGAGCTCGAGCGCGTAGCTGATGTCCTTGAGCGCGTACTCGACCGAGAAGGCCTTCTCCGGAAACTTGTTCGGCAGCATTGCCGTCATGCCGTGGTGGCGCAGCGCGAAGCTGTCGGCCGAGCCCTTGGCGAGCACCTCGAGCGCCTTCGCCGGATCGAGGCCGAGCTTGCGGATCACGGCGAGCGCCTCGGCAACCGCGAGCACGTTCTGGAACAGCACCATGTTGTTGATCAGCTTCATCGCCTGCCCGGCGCCCGCCGGGCCGCAGCGCGTGATGTCGGAGGCGAAATGCTCGAGCAGCGGCCTGACGCGCACGAACAGCGACTCCTTGCAGCCGACCATCACCGAGAGCTTGCCTTCCTCCGCCGCGGCGCGGGTGCGCGCCACCGGCGCGTCGATGAAATGGATGCCGCGCGCCGAAAAGCGCGCCTCCAGATCGCGCGTCAGCGCCACCGGCGTGGTGCTGAGGTCGATGATGTAGGTGCCGGGCCGCTGGTGGATCAGCAGGCTCGCGCGGCCGACGCAGACCTGCTTCACTTCGACCGCGCCGGGCAGCGAGAGGAACACCATCTCGGACTTCTCGGCGACTTCGCGCACGCCCTCCATCGGTATCACGCCGTGCGCCTTCAGCCGCTCGAGCGGCTCGGGATTGATGTCATAGGCGCGCACCTCCTTGCCGCTGCTCGACGCCAGATGCCGACAGATGGGCTCCCCCATGACGCCCAAGCCGATGAAACCGATCATTCGTTCTCCTTCACGGTCCAAGACTATACCGATGCCGCCGCTCGATTCCGTGGTGACTGCCATCCCTGCTCGCCTGGATCGCCTCCCCTGGTCGCCGTGGCACTGGCGCGTGGTGATCGCGCTCGGCGTGAGCTGGCTGCTCGATGGCCTGGAAGTCACCGTGGTCGGCTCGCTCGGCCCGGCGCTGCAGCGCCCCGACACGCTCGGCCTCACCGCGGGCGAAATCGGCTGGGCGGCATCGGCCTATATCGGCGGCGCGGTGCTCGGAGCGCTGTTTTTTGGCCGGCTCGCCGACAGCCTGGGGCGCAAGCGCATGTTCCTGGTGACGCTCGCGGTCTACCTGGTCGCGACCGTCCTCACGGCATTCTCGTTCGACCTCTGGTCGTTCGCGTTCTGCCGGGCGCTCACCGGCTTCGGCATCGGCGGCGAGTACGCGGCGATCAATTCGGCGATCGACGAGCTGATCCCGGCGCGCCTGCGCGGCACGGTGGATCTCGCCATCAACGGCACTTTCTGGATCGGCGCCGCCATGGGCGCGGGCCTCTCGATCGTGCT
>DASWER010000139.1:0-15568 GCA_036394655.1 Burkholderiales bacterium | reverse complement strand
ACATCGCCATCGATCGACAGGGAAACCTGTACACGTCGGAAGTCGGGTTTGGACGACGTGTGCAGAAATTCAACCTCGTGTCGTTCTAGCGCCGACGCCAAATTCAAGGGCTAGCCACGCGCGCGGCGCCATGCGGGCCTGTATAACGGAATGCATGAAAGCCTGCGAAATATTCCATGTGGTTCACAAGAAGAGCTTCCGCTGGAAGTGGCGCCATCTCGGCGCCGACGGCCGCGCGCTCGAATCGAAGGACAGCTACGCGCTCTATTTCGAGTGCGTCACCGCTGCGCGCGAAGCCGGCTACGAGCCGCGCAAGCAGCAGCGCACCGCCGCTGCCGCCTAGCTAACTCAGTTCGCGGCGCACCAGCGCCGCACCCGCCGATAGCGCGTTGAGTTTGCCGAACGCGGCTTCGCGCGTGAGGTATTTCATGCCGCAATCGGGCGCCAGCACCAGGCGCTCGGCCGGCACGTGCGCGAGTGCGGCGCGAATGCGCGCGGCGACCTCCTCGGGCGTCTCGACCGCTGCGCTGCCAAGATCGATCACGCCGACCATCACGCTCTTCGGCGCGAGCGCCTTCGCCACCGCGAGATCGAGGCGCGGCTGCGCCGCTTCGATCGAGATCTGCGAGGCGCTGGTCTCGGCCAGCTGCGCGAGGAAGGAATAGCCCGAAGGCTTGTCCTTCACCGCCGCGGCATAGCCAAAGCACAGGTGCACGACGGTCGTGCCCTCGATGCCCTGCAATGCGCGATTGATCGCCTTCACCCCATAGCGCGCAGCGCGCTCGGCGCGCGCCTGCAGCCACGGCTCGTCGAGCTGGATGACGTCGGCCCCCGCTTTCTTCAAATCCCTGATTTCCTCATTGACGGCCGCGGCGTACGCCATGGCGAGGGCTTCCTCGTCCTTGTAGAAATCGTCCTGCGCCTGCTGCGTCATGGTGAACGGCCCGGGCAGCGTGATCTTGATCTGGCGGTCGGTATTGCGGCGGAGGAATTGGACGTCGCGCACTTCGACCGGTGTGTTTCTCTTTATAGGTCCGGTGATGCGCGGCACCACGGAGCGCGCGCCGGTGCGGTTGATGGTGCTGCCGGGATTCTCGAGGTCGACGCCTTCGAGCGCGGTGGCGAAGCGGTTCGAGTAGCTTTCGCGCCGCATCTCGCCGTCGGTGATGATGTCGATGCCGGCCGCTTCCATGTCGCGAATCGCGAGCAGCGTCGCGTCGTCCTGCGCCTGCTCGAGAAACTGCGGCGCAATGCGCCAGATCTCCGGCGCACGCACCCGCGGCACTTTCGAGCCGAGCCTGGCGCGGTCGATGAGCCAGTTCGGCTGCGGATAGCTGCCCACCACGGTGGTCGGAAGGAGGCGATTCACGGGCGGCGATGGTACACGCGAGCGGGCCTGTCCTTTGCGGCGCATAGAGCTTGACCCGGAGACTGCTATGAAACCTCTTACGCTGGCCCTTGCTGTTTCGCTGGCGCTTGTCGCGGGCTGTGATCGTAAGCCCACGACGCCACCGTCACCAAAAACCGACAGCTCGTCGGTGATTCCCCAGGCTGCTGCAGGTTCTTCCACGACACCGGCGAACGTTGGAAATCCTACAAGCGCGGAGAAAAAAGAGGGCGCGAACCCGGTCCAGGGGCAGGTCGACCCCAAGGCCGGCGCGCAACGGCGCGATTTTCAGCAGCGCGGCGACTCGGCGGGTCCCAAGAGCAGCGACACGCAACCCACGATGAAAAACTGACGTAGCACTGACGCGGGCAGGGCAGGATTGCGACGTAACAATCGTGGCCCGATCCTTGCACGCTTTCTCTTGTACCCCAACCACGGAGGCCCCATGAGACTTTCCACTATCGCAGTTGCTGTTTCCCTGGCGCTTGGCGCATCGCTGATGACCGCGTGCGACCGTGCTGCCGATCGTTCGTCGAGCTCGTCCTCGACCACCGCGCCCTCGTCATCGGCCGGCGGCACGACGACGCCCCCGAGCTCGAGCTCCTCGTCGACCTCGATCGACCTCAACAAGAAAGACAACGCGAGCGGCGGCTCGTCCTCGTCTTCGTCCAGCACCTCGCCGTCGAGCTCCAGCAGCCCGAGCGGCGCGGCCGGCGCCGGCTCGAGCAGCACGCCGTCCTCGTCCTCGTCGAGCTCCTCGACCCCGCCGAGCAGCCCGAGCACGCCGCAAAGCACGCCGCCGAGCAGCTCCAGCTCCAGCTCGACGACCAAGTAGCTTCAAAGCAGCGCTTCACCAAGGCCGCCCGGGCTTTGCCCGGCGGCCTTTTTATTTAAGTGATTTGCACCAGCATCGAGCCGATGCGCTCGATGCTCGCGACCATCACGTCGCCCGGGCGCACGGGGCCGACGCCCTGCGGCGTGCCGGTGAGGATCACATCGCCGGGATGCAGCGTGTAGAACGAGCTGCCCCATTCGATGAGCTGCGCCACGGTGAGAATCAGATCGCTGGTGTGCGCGTCCTGGCGCACCTCGCCGTTGACGGTGAGCTTGAGCGCGAGCTTGCCCGGATCCGGCACTTCGTCCGCGGTCACGAGCCATGGTCCGAGCACGGCGTACGAATCGGGCGACTTGCGCAGGCTGCGCTCCTCGGGTCCGCGGATCGTCATGTCCAGGCCGATGGCGTAGCCCGCCACGCAGCCCATCGCATCCGCCGCGCCGACGTTCTTCGCGCGCTTGCCGATGATCACCGCCAGCTCGCACTCGTGGTCGTTGCGCCGATCGGTGTGCACCAGCTTCACGCCTTCGCCGGGACCGACCAGCGCGCTCGTCGCCTTGAGGAACATGCCGGCCTTGTGAATCTCCTGCACCAGGTTGCCGTGGTGGATGCCTTTGTCGGCCAGCGCTTCCTCGAGGTGCTTCTTGTAGTTCACCGGCGCGGCGATGATCTTCCCCGGGTTGGCGAGCGGACTGAGGAGCTTGACCTTCTCCACCGGCACCGCCTTGGCCGACTTCGCGGTGCGCTCGATTTCCGGTCGGAGCTCCGCGAGGTGCGCGATCAGCGCATCGTGCCGCGGGAAGGGATAGGTCACCGCCGGCAGTCTCGCGAGCACGGCACTGACGTCGCGGATGCTGTAGTCGGCCCCGTCGTTCTCCACTAGGCCCAGGCGGTTGTCACCAAAGCGGCAGATTTTCATGGCGCGTATTCTATCGGGATGAAATTGTGCGTCTTCGGCGCCGGCGCGGTCGGCGGCCATATCGCGGCGAAGCTCGCCGCGGCCGGCAACGACGTCTCGGTCATCGCGCGCGGCGCGCACCTGCAGGCGATGCGCAGCCGCGGGCTGAAGCTGCTGCACGGCGAGCAGACCATCGTCGGCAAGGTGCGCGCCGCCGAGACCGCGGCCGAGCTCGGAGCGCAGGACGCGGTGTTCGTCACGCTGAAGGCCAACCTGCTCGGCGCCTTCGCCGAACAGTGCGCGCCGCTTCTCGGACGCGATACCGCGGTGGTGTTCGTGCAGAACGGCATTCCGTGGTGGTACGACGCGCGCCTCGTGCGTCTCGATCCCGGCGGCAAGCTCGCGCGCGCCGTCGCGCCCGAGCGCGTCGTCGGCGGCGTCGCCTATTCGGCCAACGAGATCGTCGAGCCGGGCGTGATCGAGAACCACGTGCCGGGCAACAACATGCTGGTGATCGGGCGTCCGGATCGCAAGGACACGGCGCTGGTGCTAGCCCTGCGCAAGGCGCTCGGGGACGCGGACCTGTCCTCGCCCGCGCTCGAGGACATCCGCCAGTCGATCTGGAGCAAGCTCGGCCAGAACCTGTGGACTTCGACGCTGTGCACGCTCACCCGGCTGAGAGTCGCCGAGGTGCAGGAGCATGGCGAGCTCAAGGCGATTGCCGCTCGCGCGGGCGAAGAGGCCGCGGCGATCGCGCGCGCCCTGGGCGTGGCCATCGAGCGGGCGCCCAAGCGCCCGAGCGGCAAGGCGTCCTCCGGGGCGGCGCACAAACCCTCGATGCTGCAGGACTACGAGCGCGGCCGGCCGATGGAAGTCGAGGCGCAACTGATGGCACCGCTGAGCCTCGCGCGCTTGGAAAAAGTACACACGCCGACGCTCGACGTTCTGGTCTCGCTGGTCGCCGTCCAGGCCGCCGCGAAGGGACTCTTCACGCATTAGAATGGCCTCACTGCCATGCCCAAGGCGACACAAGTAGAACGGGCACGGGGGGAGGAGCAGACCGCAACACCGCTCGATGCAGCTTTCAAGCTGGTCGATTCCCTCCCGGTGCCGGTGTTTTTCAAGAGCCGCGACGGCCGCTATCTCGGCGTGAATCGCGCGTGGGAAGAATTTTTCGGCCTGCGCGGCGATGCCTTCATCGGCAAGTCGGTCGCCGATCTCTATCCGCAGGACCCGGCGATCGCCGAACGCCACGGCGCCATGGACCGCGAGCTCTATGCCCATCCCGGCCGGCAGAGCTACGAGATCAGGGTGCGCGCGCGCGACGGCAACCTGCACGACACCATCTACTACAAGGCCACCTACACCGATGCGCACGGCGAGATCGCCGGGCTGATCGGCGCCATCATCGACATCACCGCGCGTACGCGCGCCGAGACGGCGCTGCGCGACAACGAGGAGCGCTGGCGCGCGATCGTCAACTCGGCGAACGAAGGCATCCTGGTGTACGACCGGGAGCTGAACGTGATCGCCGGCAACCAGGCCGCCGAGCGCATCCTCGGGCTGCCGCTCGCCGAGATCATCGGCGCCGCGGGCTTCACCTCGCTCTTGCCCTGCGTGCATGCCGACGGCAGGGCGCTCCTGCCGCAGGATCGGCCGACGCGCGTCACGGCGCGCACCGGCAAAACGCTCTCGAACTACATCATCGGCATCAAGCGTCCCGGCGGCGTCTACACCTGGCTTTCGGTGAACACCGGTTTCCTGCGGCACACGGAAGCCGCCGACTGGTACGGCGTGGTCTCGACCTTCACCGACATCACCGCCCAGCGCAATGCCGAAGCCGCGCTGCGCGACAGCGAGGAGCGCTACCGCCGCACCTTCGAGATGGCGGGCTCGGGCCTGGCGCACGTCGATCTGGAAGGCCGCTTCCTGCGCGTCAACCGGCGCCTGTGCGAATTCTTCGGCTACCGCGAGAGCGAGCTGGTCGGCATGCTGGTGAAGGACCTGTCGCATCCCGCGGACCGCGACCTGGCCGATGCGTCGCGCTCGAAGGTGCTGGCGGGCGAGCTCGACTCGGCGCGCCTGGAGAAGCGCTACCTGCACAAGGACGGCGGCGTCGTCTGGGCCAGCATCGCCATCGCCATGGAGCGCGACGCCAGCGGCCAGCCGCTGTACGCGATCTCGGTGATCGACGACGTCACGGCGCGCCGCGAAGCCGACGGCGCGCTGCGCGAGAGCGAGGAGCGCTACCGCAGGACCTTCGAGCTGGCCGGCTCGGGCGTCGCGCACATCGCGCTCGACCGCAAGTTCATCCGCGTCAACCGGCGCCTGTGCGAGATCCTCGGTTACCCCGAGCACGAGCTGATCGGCATGACCGGGCGGGAGATCTCGCACCCCGGCGACCTCGACGTGATCAACTCGCAGCGCGCCAAGCTCTACGCCGGCGAGATCGATCGCGTGCGGGTCGAGAAGCGCTACGTGCGCAAGGACCGCTCGATCGTCTGGGTCGCCTTCAGCATGGTGGTCGAGCGCGACGAGGCGGGTCAGCCGAGCTACGAGATCGCGATCTTCGACGACATCACCGAGCGGCGGCGCGCCGAAGCCGCGGTGCGCGAGAGCGAGGAGCGCTTCCGCAGCCTGACGCAGCTTTCATCGGACTGGTACTGGGAGCAGGACGCGCAATTCGGCCTGACCTTCATGTCGCGCCGCATGGGCGAGCGCACCGGCCTCGATGCGAGCGCGTACCTCGGGCGCAAGCGCTGGGACCAGCCGGCGCTCAACCTGACCGATGCCGACTGGGCGAGCCACCGCGCGCAGCTCGAGCGCCACGAGCCGTTCCGCGATTTCGAGATGGAGCGCCCCAATCCGACCGGCGGCACGCGCTGGATCTCGGTGAGCGGCGAGCCGATCTTCGACCAAGCCGGCGTGTTCCGCGGCTATCGCGGCGTCGGCTCCGACATCACCGAGAGAAAGCGCGCCGAGGCCGAGCTGCGCCGCGCGCACGACGAGGTGGCGCACAAGGCCGAGGAGCTCGAGCGCTCGAACGCCGAGCTCGAGCAGTTCGCCTACGTCGCCTCGCACGACCTGCAGGAGCCGCTGCGCATGGTGTCCTCCTACACGCAGCTGCTCACCAAGCGCTACGGCGAGCGCTTCGACGGCGACGCCAAGGAGTTCATGCACTACATCGTCGACGGCGCGGCGCGCATGAAGCAGCTGATCGAGGACCTGCTGGCCTATTCGCGCGTCGGCACCAAGGGCAAGGAGTTCAAGCCGGTATCGGCCGAGGCGCCGCTGCGCAAGGCGATCACCAACCTGCGCGCGGCGATCGACGAGTCGAGCGCCGCGGTCACCTGGGATCCGCTGCCCGCGGTCGATGCGGACGAGGTGCAGCTCGCGCAGCTGTTCCAGAACCTGATCGGCAACGCGCTCAAGTTCCGGGGACCCGGCGTGCCGCGCATCCATGTCGCGGCCGCGGACCAGGACGGCGACTGGCACCTGACGGTGGCCGACAACGGCATCGGCATCGAGCCGCAGTACTTCGAGCGCATCTTCATGCTGTTCCAGCGCCTGCACACGATGGGCGACTATCCCGGCACCGGCATCGGGCTCGCCATCTGCAAGAAAGTCGTCGAGCGCCACGGCGGACGCATCTGGGTGAGCTCGACGCCGGGTGAAGGCAGCCAGTTCCATTTCACGCTACCGAAGAAAGACATCCCATGACCGACGGCCGCTCGCCGATCGAGATCCTGCTCGTCGAGGACAACCCGGGCGACGAGCGCCTGACGCGCGAGGCGCTGAAGGAAGGCAAGGTCTACAACAACCTGCACTGGGTGAAGGACGGCGTCGAGGCGATGGAATTCCTGCACCGCCGCGGCAAGTACCACGATGCGCCGCGCCCGGACATCGTGCTGCTCGACCTCAATCTGCCGAAGAAAGACGGCCGCGAGGTGCTGCAGGAGATCAAGTCGGACGACCACCTGAAGCGCATTCCGGTGGTGGTGCTCACCACCTCGAAGGCGGAAGAGGACGTGCTGCGCACCTACAACCTGCACGCCAACTGCTATGTGACCAAGCCGGTGGATCTCGAGAAGTTCATCGTGGTGGTGAAGTCGATCGACATCTTCTGGCTCACCGTGGTCACGCTGCCACCCAATGGACACTGATCAGTGATCCACAACGTCCTCCTGATCGAGGACAACCCGGGCGACGCCCGGCTGATCCGCGAGATGATCGCGGAGGACTCGCGCGCGCCGTTCACGGTGCATTTCGCCGATCGCCTGGCACAGGGGCTCGAGCAGCTGTCGGCGGGCGAGATGGCGCTGGTGATCCTGGATCTCTCGCTGCCCGACAGCTTCGGCCTGGAGACCTTCACCAAGGTGTACACCCACTCGCCCGCGGTGCCGATCATCGTGCTCACCGGCAACGACGACGACGCGCTGGCGCTCTCGGCGGTGAAGGGCGGGGCGCAGGATTACCTGGTCAAGAGTCGGCTCGACCGGGAGCTGCTGCTGCGCTCGATGCACTATTCGATCGAGCGCAAGCGCTACCAGGTGCAGCTCGAGCACCAGGCGAACTACGATGCGCTCACCGGGCTGCCCAACCGCAACCTGCTGCACGACCGCCTGCGCCAGACGGTGTACTCGCAGCGCAATCCGCGCAACGTCGCGGTGGTGTTCATGGATCTGGATCACTTCAAGTTCGTCAACGACAGCCTCGGCCACTCGACCGGCGACAAGCTGCTCAAGGCGATGGGCGATCGCCTGCGCTCGGTGCTGCGCGAGGGCGACACGGTTGGCAGAGTGGGCGGCGACGAGTTCGTGCTGATCCTGAACGACCAGTCGAACGAGGAAGTCATCTTCCGCGCCATGCAGCGCATTACCGCCAAGGTGGCGGAGCCGATCATGCTCGACGGCAAGGAGCTCTACGTCACCTGCAGCGCGGGCATCAGCCTGTATCCGCAGGACGGGCGCGACGTCGATACGCTGCTGAAGAACGCCGATGCGGCGATGTACCGCGCCAAGGAGCATGGCCGCAGCAACTTCCAGTTCTACACCTCGGAGATGAACGAGCGCGTGAACGACCGCTTGGCGCTGGAGCACGCGCTGCGCCGCGCGCTCGAGCGCAAGGAGTTCATGCTTCACTACCAGCAGAAGGTCGACCTGCGCTCCGGCTCGATCATCGGCGCGGAGGCGCTGGTGCGCTGGATGCACCCGGAATGGGGCCTGGTGCGCCCGGCGCGCTTCATCCCGATCGCCGAGGAGACCGGCCTCATCGTCCAGCTCGGCGAGTGGGTGGCGTACGAGGCGGCGCGCCAGACGCGCGCCTGGCTCGACGCCGGACTCAAGCCTGGCGTGGTTTCCGTGAATCTCTCGGCGCGCCAGTTCCGCGCCGAGGGCCTGGTGCTGGCCGTGTCGCGCATCCTGCAGGAGACCGGCCTGGATCCCGCGCAGCTCGAGATGGAGCTGACCGAGAGCATGGTGATGCACAACGTCGAAGCGGCGATCGCCACGCTGCAGGGCCTGAAATCGCTGGGCATCAGCCTGTCGGTGGATGACTTCGGCACCGGCTACTCCAGCCTCTCTTATCTGAAGGACCTGCCGATCGACGCGCTCAAGATCGACCGCTCATTCGTGCGCGACATCCGCAGCGGCTCGGAGGCCGAGGACGGCATCCTCGCCGCGGCCATCATCTCGCTCGGCCATGCGCTGCACCTGAAGGTGATCGCCGAGGGCGTCGAGACCGATGCGCAGCTGCATTTTCTCAAGCGCCACGGTTGCGACCAGGTGCAGGGCTTCCTCTACGGCGAGCCGGTGCCGCCGGAGCAATTCGCGCAGCTCCTGGAACGCGCCAAACGAAAGGGCAAGAAAGCATGAAGTTTGTCCTGCTGGCATTGATGCTGCCGCTCACGCTGTCGGCACAGGAGCTGCGCGTGCTCTCGGGCGGTGCGGCGAAGTCGCTGGTCGATCCGCTGGCGGCGTCCTTCCGCGGCGCCAAGGTGCAGATGGATTACCAGCCGATGGGGCGCCTGGTGAAGAGCCTCGAGGACGGTGCGCAGGTCGACCTGGTGATCGTCACCGAGGAGACGCTGCCCGCGCTCGAGCGCCAGAACCGCGTGGCACGCGGCGCCAAGCCGATCGCGCGCGTCGGTATCGGCGTCGCGGTGAACGAAAGCGCGCCGGCGCCGGATATTTCCACCGCGGACGCTTTCCGCAAGACCCTGCTGGCGGCGAAGTCCATCGTGTACATCGATCCGAAAGTCGGCACCAGCGGCAAGCACGTCGCCGAGGTGCTGAGCAAACTTGGTATTGCAGAAGAAATAAACAAGAAAGCGCGCTTGGGCCAGGGCGGCTACATCGTCGAGCCCGTCGGGCGCGGCGAGATCGAGCTCGGCATCCACCAGATCAGCGAGATCCTGCCGGTCAAGGGCGTGAAGCTGGTCGGCGAGCTGCCGAAGGAGCTGCAGAAGTACACCACCTACGTCGCCGTCCCGGTGACGCAGTCACGCGCGGTGCTGGACTTCATCGATCACCTGACGGGGCCCGAAGCGCGCAAGCGCCTCGCGCAGGCGGGCTACGCCGCTCCGGAATAGCCGCGCGAGTGAGCGCCAAACCACGCCCTCGTATTCTCGCCGTCGACGACGCCACCGACCTGCTCGCACTCATGGCCAAAGCCCTGGGCGCAGACTACGAAGTGGACACCGCGGCAGACGCGGGCACGGCGATCGAAAAAGCCTTCGCCGACCCTCATCCGGACCTGATCCTGCTCGATATCGAGATGCCCGACGTGTCGGGCTTCGAGGTATGCCGGGCCTTGAAGGGCGAAGCGCTCACCGCGGACATCCCGGTGATCTTTCTCACGGGCAAGACCGACGCGCAGTCGCAGGTCGAAGGATTGCAGATGGGGGCAGTCGATTACGTGATGAAGCCGATCAATGCCGGGGTGCTGCGCGCCCGCGTGCGCATGCACCTCGCGCTCACCGACCGGCGCCAGGAGCTCGAGCGCCTGGTGCAGGAGCGCACCGCGCAGCTCGAGCGCACGCGCACCGAGCTGATCCGGCGCCTCGGGCGCGCGATGAGCACCCACGAGAGCTCGGCGGTCGGCAACCGCGTGATGCGCCTCGCGCAATACGCCAAGCTGATCGCGCAGGCGGCCGGCGCGAAGCCCCAGGTCTGCGAGATGATGGCGATCGTCGCGCCGCTGCACGACGTCGGCAAGCTCGGCGTGCCCTCGGAGATCCTCGGCAAGAAGGACAAGCTCTCGGCGCCCGACTGGGAGCGCATCAAGCGTCATCCGAAGATCGGCGCCGACATCATCGGCGAGCACGACGACCCGCTGCTCAAGCTCGCGCGCCAGATCGCGCTCACGCACCACGAGAACTGGGACGGCTCGGGCTATCCCGACGGCCTCAAGGCCGAGGCCATCCCGTGGCCCGGGCGCGTGATGGCGGTGGTCGACAGCTTCGAGGCGATGACGGCGACGCAGTTCTATCGCGAGCCGCGCACGCCCGACGACGCGGTGTTCGAGATCGAGAAGCTCGCCGGCAAACGCTACGACCCGAAGGTGGTCGAGGCCTTCAAGAAGGCGTTGCCGGCGATGTTGAAGGTGCGCGAGAGCCTGTCGGATGCGCTAGGTGATCTCATCAACCTGGATTTCGCACCGAAGACGCATACCGCTGGTCCGGCAGCGGCCCAGCCCGCGACCGCGGCGCCTGCTCCCGCACCGGCGAAACCGGCGGCCGCCAAGCCTGCGCCGCCGCCCAAGCCCGCGCCGCCGCGCAAACCGGCGCTCGACGTCGCCGCCCTGGCCAGGGCGGCTGCCGCGAAGGCGAAGAAATGAGCAAGCTCTACGAGCAGCTGCAAAACGCCGAGCGCGAGCGCATCGAGCGCGAGAAGTCCGGCGAAGAGGTAGCGAGCAGCCGCGTCGCCGAGGAAAAGCGCGCGCTCGATCTGGCGCGCGAGCGGCAGGCGGCCGAGGTCGAGCTGCGGCGCATGGCGCACGCGCGCGCCGAGGCCGAATCGAAGGCGGCGCGCCTGGTGGCGGAGCGCGAGCGCGCCGAAGCGCAGGCGCTCGCCGAGATGAAAAGCCGCGGCGAGGCGGAGAAGAAGGCCGCCGCGCTCGCCGAGCAGCGCCGCGTCAAGGAGGAGGAAGCTGCGGCCCACGCGCGCGAGCGCGCGGAAGTCCAGGTGCAGGCCGCCGCGTCGATGCGCGAGCGGGCCGCCGCCGAGGAGCAGGCGCGCCGCGCGGTGCGCGAGCGGGTGCAGGCCGAAACGCGCGCGCTGGAGGCGGCCCGCGACCGCAAAGCGAACGAGGAGAAGTTGCGCCGCGAGACCGAGGATAAGGTCGCCTCGGAAGCCGAGGCCGGACGCCTCGCGCGCGAGCGCGCCGAGACCGAGCGCGCGGCGCTCGAGCAGGCGCGGCTGCGCGGCGAATCCGATGCCGCGGCGCGTGCGCTGGCCGAAGAGCGGCGCACGGTGGAGGCGCAGGCCGCCGAGCTTGCCCGCACACGCAGCGCTGCCGAAGAGCGTGCGCGAACCCTCGCCGAGGCGCGCAGCGCGACCGAGCAGGCGGCGCTCGCCGCCGCGGGGCAGCGTGCGTCCGCGGAGGAAAAGCTCAGGCGCGAGGCGCAGGCGCGCCTCGCCGCGGACAGCGAAGCCGAGCGGCTCGCGCGCGAGCGCGGCGCCGCCGAGCAGGCCGCCCTCGAGCAGGCGCAAGCGAGACTATCGGCCGAAAGCAAGGCCAGTGCGCTGGCCGAGGAACGGCGAGTTGCCGAAGCGGCGGCGGAGGAGAAGGCGCGCGAGCGCGCACAGGCCGAGGCGCGCGCGCTGGAGGCGGCACGCGATCGCCAGGTGCTCGAGGAGCGGCTCGCCCGCGAGGCGCAGGCGAGAACCGCGGCCGAGAGCGAAGCCGCGCGGCTCGCCAATGAACGCCTGGCTCAGGAAACAGCCTTGAAGCGCGCCGCCGAGGAGCGGCAGCAGGCGGAAAGCGCGGCGGCGCTCGCGGCGCGCGAGGCGGCCGAGGCGAAGGCCAGGGCGCAGGCGGAGTCCGAGGCGCGCGCGGCTGCCGACAAGACGCTCGCCGCGGCCGCGCTCGAGCGCGCGCAAGCGGAAGCGACCGTTGCCGAGCGCAGCCGGGCGGCGGAGGCTGCCGAGCAGCGGGCGCGCCAGGCCGCGGAGGCGCGCGCCACTGCCGAGCTCGAGGCCGGACGCCTCGCGCGCGAGCGCGCCATGGCGGAGCTCGCGCTCAAGCGCACTGCGCAGCAGCGCCTGGAAGCCGAGGCCAACACCGCGCAGGCGGCGCGCGAAGCCGGCGACGCGAAGGCGAGGGCGCTTGCCGAGGCGGCGGAGCGGGCGAGCGCCGAGAAGGGACTGGCCGCGGCCGCGCTCGAGCGCGCACAGGCCGAGGACGCTCTTGCGAGACGCTCGCAGGCCAGCGCCGAAGCGGAGGCGCGCGCGGCGAGCGCGGCGCAAGAGCGGCGCGCCGCCGACGAGACGGTGCGGCTCGCGGCGCAGGCCAAGGCCGCCGCGGACGAGAAAGCCGCGCAGGCGGCGCGCGAGCGCGAACGCTCTGAAGCGCGCGCCGAGAGCGAGCTGCGCGAGCGCGTTGCGGCGGAAGAGCGCCGGCGCACGGCGGCGGAGGAGCTGGCGGCCGCCGAAGCGGCTGCGGCGGCCGAGTTGCAGGCGCGCATCACGGCCGAGAACCTGCTGAAGCTCGAGGCGCAGCGCGCCTCGCAGGGCGAGAAGCGCGCCGCGGAGACGGCGCGCGAGCGCTCGGCGCTCGACGGCGAGCTGCGCCGCGGCGCCCAGGCGCGCGCCGAAGCCGACAACGAAGCGCTGCATGCCGCCCGCAGCCGCGAGAGCGCGGAAGCCGCGGCGGCAGCGGAGATGCATGGCCGGCTCGAAGCCGAGCGGCGCAGCGAGGCGCTCGCCACCGAGCGCGCCGAGGCCGAGTCGCGCGCCACCACCGTGCTGCAGGCGCGCATCGCCGCCGAAGAGGCGCTCACGCGCAAGGCGCTCGAGGCCGCCGCGGTCGAGAAACAGGCCGCGGAGGCAGCGCGCGAGCGCGCTCGGCATGAAGCAGAGCTGCGCATCGCGCTTGCCGCGCGCGAGCAGGCCGACAAGGCCGCGGCACGGCAGGCCGGCGAGCGCACGCGCGCCGAAGGCAAGGCCGCGGCGGCGCTCGAGTCGCGCGCCGCCGCCGAGCGCAGGGGCGAGGCCCGCGCCAATGCGCGTGCCGCCGCCGAATCGGCCGCGGCAGACGCGCTGCGCGCGCGCATCGCGGCACGGGCCGAGGCCGATCGGGCTGCCGCCGACGCCGGCGATGCCGCTGGCCGGGCCACCGAATCGGAACGGGTAGTGAGCGAACTGCGCCGGCAGGCGCCCCGGCGCTTTGCCGCCTGGACCGCTGCAGCGGTTGTCGCCGCGCTGGCGCTTGGCTACCTTTGGGGAGCGCGGCCCGCGTCCGGGCCGGGACTCGCCGAACCGCTGCAACTGCGCCTCGAGCGCTCGCTGATCACCTACAAGCCCTAGTTTGCCTTTCCTGGAACGCGACAGCCGTCACCGCAGGTCCTCGCTCGCCGGGCTGACGCTGGCGGCGCTCGGCATCGTCTTCGGCGACATCGGCACCAGCCCGCTGTATGCGGTGAAGGAGACCTTCTCGCCCGATCACGGCATCCCGCTCACCGACGCCAACATCCTCGGCGGGCTGTCGACCATCTTCTGGGCGCTGATGATCGTGGTGTCGCTCAAATACGTGGTGCTGATCATGCGCGCCGACAACCGCGGCGAGGGCGGCATCATGGCGCTGATCGCGCTTGCGCAGAAGGCGATCAAGACGCACCAGGAATGGCGCACCCCGTTGCTGCTGATCGGCGTTTTCGGCGCCTCGCTTTTTTATGGCGATGCCGTCCTGACGCCCGCAATGACCGTGCTTTCGGCGGTCGAGGGTCTGGAGATCGGCACCCGCGTCCTCAAGCCCTTCGTCGTGCCGATCTCGGTGGGGGTGCTGCTCGCGCTCTTCGCCCTGCAGGCGCGCGGCACGGCAGCGGTCGGCAAGCTTTTCGGCCCGGTCACCATGGCGTGGTTCATCGCCATCGGTGCCGCCGGCATCTATGGCATCGCGCAGGCGCCGCGCATCCTGGCGGCGCTCAACCCGCTGCACGCGCTCGGCTTCCTCACCAGCCACGGCACCGCCTCGTTCGTCGTGCTGGGCTCCGTGGTGCTCGCGGTCACGGGCGCCGAGGCGCTCTACGCTGACATGGGCCACGTCGGCAAAGGCGCGGTGCGCATTGCCTGGTTCAGCCTGGTGGCGCCGGCCCTGGTGCTCAACTATTTCGGCCAGGGCGCTCTTCTGATGGTCACGCCTTCGGCGGTGCAGAACCCGTTCTACCTCCTCGTGCCGGGCTGGGCGCTCTACCCGATGGTGGCGCTCGCCACCGCCGCGTCGGTGATTGCCTCGCAAGCGGTCATTTCCGGCGCCTATTCGCTCACCAAGCAGGCGGTGCAGCTCGGCTTCCTGCCGCGCATGACCATCGTGCACACGTCGGCGCGCGAGGTCGGCCAGATCTATATCCCCTCGCTCAACTGGCTGTTGTGTGCGGTGGTGATCGCCGCGGTGATCGGCTTCGGCGAGTCGTCGCGCCTCGCCGGCGCGTACGGCGTGGCGGTGACTGCGACCATGCTGGTCGACACGCTGCTCACCTTCTTCGTGATCCGCTACATGTGGGGCTACCCGCTGGTGCTGTGCGTGCTCGCGACCGGCTTCTTCGCCATCATCGATCTGTCGTTCTTCATCGCCACGCTCCTCAAGATCGCCGACGGCGGCTGGTTCCCGCTTGCCATCGGCAGCTGCGTGTTCATCACGATGACGACCTGGCGGCGCGGGCGCGAGATCCTGTTCAAGCGCCTGGAGGAGGGCTCGGTGCCGCTCAAGGGCTTCCTCGAGTCGCTCTTCAAGGACCCGCCGTACCGCGTGCCGGGCACCGCCATCTTCCTCACCGCGACGCCCGACTCGGTGCCGCACGCGCTGCTGCACAACCTTTCCCACAACAAGGTGCTGCACGAGCGCGTGGTGTTCCTCACGGTCGAGGTGCGCGACGTGCCCTGGATCGCGTTTTCCGATCGCGTCACCTCGGAGGCGCTCGGCCACGGCTGCTGGCGCATCCGGGTGCGCTACGGCTTCATGAACCGGCCCGACGTGACGCGCGCCCTCGAGCTGTGCGCGGCGCTCGGCATCGAGTTCAACCTGATGGAGACCTCGTTTTTCCTCTCGCGCCAGAAGATCGTGCCGGTGCACGGCGGCATCGGCATGGCGTTCTGGCGCGACCGCATCTTCGCCGCGATGGCGCGCAACGCCGGCAACGTCACCGACTACTTCAACATCCCCACCAACCGCGTCATCGAGCTCGGCTCGCGAGTCCAGATCTGATTTTTGTGTGAACTAGTTCCGCTTC
>DASWER010000138.1:0-2626 GCA_036394655.1 Burkholderiales bacterium | reverse complement strand
GTGCATGGCCCTCGTGCGTGCAGTTGACGGCGTATGCGTGCCGGGAGCGAAGCCCGGACGACAGGAGCATCGGTCCGCAGGTCAAGGGGAGGCCTTGAGCACAGACGAGCGCAGCAGAGCCAAGCGGTTCGAAGAGATCTTCGCGACGCATCTGGACGCGGCGTACAACTACGCGCACTGGCTCACACGCGACGCGCGCAACGCCGAGGACGTAGTCCAGGAAGCTTGCCTGCGCGCGTTCAAATTCCTCGACAGCTTTCACGGCGAGAGCGGACGCGCCTGGCTGCTCGCCATCGTGCGCAACACCTACTACACCTGGCTCAAGACCAACCGGGTCGAGGCGCTGAGCGTGTCCTTCGACGAGGAGACGATGGCCGCGGATGGCGGCGAGCTCGCGGACCTCGAGAGCAGCTTCGGCTCCATCGAACAGGCGCTGCAGCAGGGAGATGCCAAGCGGTTGATCAATGACGCGCTCGCCCGGCTACCGGAGGAATTTCGCGAGGTCATCGTGCTGCGGGAACTCGAAGACCTGCCCTACAAGGAAATCGCGGCGATCGCCAAGATTCCCCTCGGCACCGTGATGTCGCGGCTGTCGCGCGCGCGCAAACTGTTGCTGCAGTACCTGCAGCAAGCACAGCAGGAGTCCTGACATGGATTGCACCGAAAGCCGCAGCCGCCTGCACGCCTACCTCGACCAGGAGCTTGATTTGCCGAGCGTCGTGGCGATCGACCAGCACCTCGCCTCCTGCGCGGCGTGCAAGACGATCTTCACTCAGCAATCCGCGTTGCAGGTGGGTATCCGCAAACACGCCGTCTATCACGAAGCCCCCGCGGGGCTGGCCGAGCGTATTCGGGCACAGATCGGGGGTACGCGGGCCAAAGCGCCCCGGTGGACATGGCGGTGGCAACCGCTGCAGCTTGGCGCGGCGCTGGCCGCCACCGCGCTCGTATCATGGACTGCGGCGATCGAATACAGCCGTCCGCGCGGCGACGAGTTGATCATCGACCAGGTCATGAGCAGCCACGCCCGTTCGGTCATGACCAGCCACCTCGCGGATGTCGCGAGCTCCGACCAGCACACGGTCAAGCCATGGCTCAGCAGCAAGCTCGACTTTTCGCCGCCGGCCACCGATCTCACCGGTGCCGGGTTTCCGCTCGTCGGCGGCCGCGTGGACTATGTCGACCACCGGCCGGTCGCGGCACTGGTGTACCGCCACCGCGAGCACGTGATCAACGTGTTCGTCTGGCCAGAGCGAAACGTAGCTCGCACGGCGCCGATGCCCAGCGCGTCCCGGCGCGGCTACAACGTCGTGCACTGGACGGATAGCGGGCTCACCTTCTGGGCGATCTCGGACCTCAACGCCGCTGAGATGAAGACCTTCGCCGAAACCTATGCGGGTGCGAGTTGAACTCCAAATAGGTTTGCGGCGGCGAGTGCGCCGAACAGACCCGCGCCCGCGAAGCGCAACGTCCTGAGCGGAATCGCCGCGGGCAGCGCGCTGCCCACCAGGACCGAGGGCACGTCGACGCACAGCATGCCAAGCGTGCTGCCGCCGACGACTGCGACCAGCGCGTCATGCTTTGCCGCCAGCACGGTCGTCGCGATCTGCGTCTTATCGCCCATCTCGGCGAGGAAGAACGCGATCAGCGTGACGACGAATACGCCGTAACGTCCCGCTGGCGCTGCGCCCTCGTCGAGTCTGTCCGGAAGCAGCGTCCATCCGGCGATAGCCAGGAACGATGCAGCCAGCATCCAGCGCAGTAACTCCGGGCTCAGCGCGTCGTGCAGCCACGTTCCCACGGCGCCGGCGATGCCGTGGTTCAGGATCGTCGCGCAGCCGATGCCGAGGATGATCGGGATGGGGCGCCGGAATCGGGCGGCGAGGAACAGCGAAAGCAGTTGCGTCTTATCGCCGATCTCGCTGATCGCGACGACGAACGCCGAGACTATGAATGCTTCCACGGGGACCTCTGGAAAGAGAGCGGCGCCCGAAGGCGCCGCCCAAAGGGAAGCAACATGGGGAGGTGTGGCGCGTTGCTTCCCGAAGACTCAGAACGTGTGGCGGATGCCCATCAGGTAGCCGACGCTCGCTGCGCCCGCCGCCGCGCCGATGCCCGCGGCATTGGCAAACTGGTAGGTGGCATTGGCGTCGTTGGCCACGCGCGTGTAGAAGCCATATAGATCGGTGCGATCGGAATACTTGTGGCTGTAGCCGAGCGAAATCTGCTGCGCACCCAGCGCGCTGGCGATGCAGGCGCCGCTGCCCACCAGGCTGCACCTGCCGCCGTTCGCGCGGCCATAGATCGCGCGAACCGTCCCTGGGCCGACTTCGTGGGTTGCGGTTAAGGCGTAGGCGTTGCGGCGATAGCTCTTGAACACCGTCGCGGCCGCGGCGCTGTTGTCCTGCGTGTATTCCAGTTGCTCGTAGATGAGTCCGAGCCGCGTTTTGCCGAACCCATAGCGCCCGACGAGCTTGAGTCCAGTATCGCGCGATGACGCGCTTGGCGAGCCGCCGATCGCGGCGACCGGTACAGCCTGGCCCGCCGGAGCAATCGCGCCCAGCCCGAAATAATCGAGATGGCGCTCATAGCCCAGGGCGGCATAGAACGGGGCCTTGTCGTATTC
>DASWER010000137.1:0-4040 GCA_036394655.1 Burkholderiales bacterium | reverse complement strand
CGGCTATGTCCACGTGCGTTCGGAAGACCGCAGCATCAGCGGGTTCAACGACGTCAACGTGATGATGACGCAGCTCGTCGCGCGCGAGCTCATTGCGG
Source organism: Burkholderiales bacterium (assembly GCA_036394655.1). Classification (GTDB taxonomy): domain Bacteria; phylum Pseudomonadota; class Gammaproteobacteria; order Burkholderiales; family SG8-39; genus SCGC-AG-212-J23. Next base: position 3,942 of record DASWER010000137.1, on the reverse strand, counting down.
AGGGCGGCGTCACCGTGCCCGCCGGCGGCGAGATCGGCAGCTTTAACGGGCGCAAGCGCGTGGGCGCGATCTACAACCACGTTTTCAGCCCCCGCTGGGAAGGCCAGGTGCATGGGCGGCTCACGCACTACGACGGCGAGCCGCGGCCGGGAGAGGCGCGCCTGCGCAGCCAGGGTCTCGCGCAGGTCGCCTACAACCTCGATACCCCGCGCAGCGATGTGCTGTTGCAGCTCTTGCGCAGCTATCGCCGCGCCTCGACCAGCGGCACGAGCGCTGCGCTGGTCTACGAATTTCCGCTGGAACAGAAGCGCCGGCCGCCGATGGCGGCGGTCAGCTTCGTCCGCGGCCTGACTACCGGCGCGCACGACAACACCGTGGAATTCGATCTCTCGCTGCGGTTTTAGACCTGCCGGCGCTCCAGCCATAGCGCGCTAAACGCGGCGAGCAGCGCCGCCGCGCTCAGGAGCTGCGCGAGGAAGTAGGTGAGCGGCGGCGAAAATTCGAGCAGCAGGCTCTGCCGACCCGCGGGCAGGTGCACGGCCATCAACCCGGTGGAGGCGCGGTAGAGGGGCACGCTGCGGCCGGCCAGGGTCGCGTGCCAGTACGGGTAGTAGCTCTCGTTGATCACCAGCCACGAAGGCACGGCGGTGGTCACGGTTGCGCGAATGCTGCCGGAGCGCTCGCGGTTCAAATCTTCCACCTGCAACGCGACCGCCTGCCCTGCCTGGTCGGGCATGGTCGCGGCGTCGCCCGGCCGGTAGGTTCTATCGAACGGTCCGGCCGCAGCCACGTCGGCGTGGATCAGCGGCCAGCGCCTTTCGGCGAGCGCCAGCGCGAGCGCCACGGAGTGCGCCGGGTCGCCCTCGAAGCGTGCGGCGAGCCCAAAGGCCGCGAGGAAGGCCTGCGCGTGCGGATTGCGGAAGACGACGAAATCCTCGTTTTCGTGGTGCACCGGGTAGAGCGCGCGGAAGCCCTTGAGCGCGTCGGCCGCGGCCGCCAGGCGGGGATCGCTCTTCTCGTAGACCAGGTAGCGCACGCCCAGCAGATTGAGCAGCGCGGGCTGGCCGGGGGCCTGCGTGTTGAGGTAGCCGGTGCCCTTCGGCGACATCCAGTTGTAAAACGACTCGTAGGCGAGCGGCTTGCCGGTGAGCACCGGCACCAGGACCCGCAGCTCGCGCGCCGAGATCACGTAGACCTTGACTGCGTCCGGGTCCGGGCGGAACGACTCGTACGCGCTGCGCAGGCTGGCGAGCGTGCGCGCCGGGACGCCGTTGTCGCGCGTCGGCTGCTGGTAGGGCCAGTAATCGACGAGCAACAGCAGCGCGAGCCCTCCCACGATCAGCGGAATGCGCGACCTGGGCACGTCGGTGACGAAAAATCCGCAGAGCAATGTGCCGAGGAACGCGGCGCTCACGTCGTAGAACACGTAAGGCGCGCGGATCTCCTCGAACAGCGGCAGCCCGGCGACCAGCGCGAAGGCCGGCAGGAACAGAAACACGGCGAGCGCCGCCGCGCCCGCGAAACGCCGCCGCGCCGTGGTGAGCTTGGCGCGGTAGAAGGCGACCAGAAACGCAGCCGCGGCGAGCAGCGCGAGCGCGGCCGCGAGCCGTGCGCGAGCCGGCATGTCCTCCAGGCCCATGACCGCGCTCCAGGTGGCCGCGTTCGCCTGCCATACCGTGCTCGGCCCGTACGCGAACATCACGCTCGCGAGGAGCGCGCCGACGAAGAACCAGAAGAGCGACCGATGCTCGCGGCGGCGGGCGGCGAGCACGCCCGCCGCGAGCAGGGCGAGCAGCGCGAGGCCGGCGTACTTCTCGGGCGAGTCGCTCTGCAGCTCGACGATGCGCCGCGCCTGGTTGTATTCCTGCGGGCTGCGCACCCCGCGGGCATTGACCCTCTCGACCACGCGCTGCATCGCGTCGCGCGTCACGACGCCGTCGCGATCGACCAGCCCGAACAGGCTCTTGAAGGACCAGGTCGCCTGCCACGCGCGCAGCGGCTCGCCCTCGAAGAGCTTGACGTGCTGCGCCTCGGTCAGGCCAGGCACGACGAAGAACGCGCCGAGCGATAGCGCGAGCGCGCCGACCAGCGCGCCGGTCCTGGCTCCCGAGCGCAGGCGCTCGCGCCACGCGCCGTCGAATACCCAGTAGACGAAGTAGGCGGCGAGGAACAGGAGGTTGACGAGCGCCATCTTGTTGTGGGCCCAGACGCTGCCGGCGACGGCGAGCGCGCACCACAGCGCGTCGGCGAACCTGCGCGATTCCAGGCTGCGCGCGAAAAACAGCCAGGTGAGCGGCACGAAGGGCATGAAGACGCTGATGCCGAGGTGCTCGCGCGCGGCCGCGCGGATGAGCTGCGCGGGGTGCAGCAGGAACGCCAGGGCGGCGAGCGCCGCCGCCCATTGGCTGCGCAGGAAGTGCAGCGCGCAGAAGTACATCGCTACCGCGCCCGCGACGACCGCCAGCAGCGCGGTGAGCTTGACCGAGGTGAGCAGATCGAAGAACGCCGAGAACAGCAGGCTCGGCACCAGGTACAGCCCCTGCGAATGGTGCAGGCCGTAGCTCGAACCGCTCAGGTAATAGGGCGTCCACCAGGGAAGCGCGTGCTGCTCGAGCAGCGCGCGGCGCACGTCCCACAGCCGCGATACGAACCCGGCGAACTCGCCCTCGCTGTAATCGAGCGGCAGCCAATGCCATCCCAGCCATGCGCAATACGCGAGCGCCGTAGCGACCACGGCCCAAGGCATGATGGCGCTGGTCTTCGCTGGCATCGGCTAGTCGACCCTGAGCGGCTCCTCCTCCATCAGCGCGATCTGCTCGCGCAGCTCCAGTATCCGGTCCTGCCAGTAGCGCTGCGTATTGAACCACGGGAATGCCGCCGGAAACGCCGGGTCATCCCAGCGGCGCGCGATCCACGCCGAGTAATGGATCAGCCGCAGGGTGCGCAGCGCCTCGAGGAGATTGAGCTCGCGCCGGTCGAAGTCGGTGAACTTCTCGTAGCCTGCGAGCACCGCGCGCAGCTGACGGCTCATCGAGCTGCGGTCGCCCGAGAGCAGCATCCACAGGTCCTGCAGCGCCGGCCCCATGCGCGCGTCGTCGAGGTCGACGAAATGCGGCCCATCGTCGGTCCACAGGATGTTGCCGACATGGCAATCGCCGTGCAGCCGGATCGCGCGCACCGCGCCCGCGGTCTCGAAGCATCGGTCGATTCCGGCGAGGGCCTGCGCGGTGACGGCCTTCCAGGCGTCGAGCAGGTCCGGCGGCACGAAGTTGCTGGCGAGCAGAAACGCGCGCGGCTCATGGCCGAAGGTTTGGGGCGCCAGCGCCTCGCGCTTTTGGAATTTTTTCAAGGAACCCACTGCATGGATGCGCGCGATGAAACGGCCGATCCATTCGAGCGTCTTGTCGTCGCCGAGCTCCGGCGTGCGCCCGCCGCGGCGCGGATAGATCGCCAGCCGGAAGACATGCTCTTTGCCGAACTTCAGGCTGGCGCTCGGCGCCACCACCGGAATCTCACGCTCGGCGAGCTGATGCGCGAAGGCGTGCTCCTCGTCGATCTGCGCGTCGCTCCAGCGGCCCGGCCGGTAGAACTTCGCCACGATCACCGTCTCGTCCTCGAGCCACACCTGGTACACGCGGTTCTCGTAGCTGTTGAGGCTCAGCAGGCGCCCGTCGGGGCGCAGGCCGGCCGCGGCGACGCCGTCGAGCACCAGGTCGGGCGTCAGATGCGAGTATGGATGAGAGTCCACGGCTACAATTCTGCGCCATGGACAACGCAATCGAGATTTCCGACCTGCATTTTTCGTACGGCGATCTCGAGATCTTCCGCGGCCTGTCGCTGCACATTCCGCCCGGACACGTGGTGGCGATCCTCGGGGCGAGCGGCTCCGGGAAGTCGACGCTGCTCAGGCTGATCGGCGGGCAGCTCAGGCCTTCCAAGGGC
>DASWER010000136.1:0-3746 GCA_036394655.1 Burkholderiales bacterium | reverse complement strand
TCGTTCGCGATCAACAACTCGATCTTCGGCGTCGTGCTGATGCTCGCCTTCGGCATCGTCGGCTACGTCATGGAAGAAAACGGCTTCCCGATCGCGCCTGCGATCCTCGGCATGGTGCTCGGTGCGATGCTGGAAGAGAACTTCATCAGCTCGATGATCAAGGCCGATGGCCGCCTGCTCGCGTTCTTCGAGCGGCCGATCGCCGGCGCGCTCGGCGTTCTGACGATCATCGTATTTTCCGTGCCGCTCATTCGGCGTACGATCGCCGTTCCTTGGAGGAGGAAAGAAAAATGATCACGTTTGTCGTCAACCGCAGGAAAATCCATTCCGAGCAGCCTGGCGATACCCCGGGCAGGGTTTCGGCGACGCTGAAAGCCTAGAAAAGAAAGGGGCCGCCTGCGCGCCGCAGCGCGGTCCCTTTTCCTTCTTATTGTTCGATCTTGATGTTCGCGCTGCGGATGATCTGTCCGTAGCGGTCCTGCTCGCGGCGCATGAACGCGGCCATTTCCTCCGGCGTGGTTGCCACCGGATCGAGCCCGATGTTCGCCATGCGCTCCTTCAGCTCCTCGGATTGCAGCGCTTTCGAAATCTCCGAGGAGAGCCGAACTAAGACCTCGCGTGGCGTTCCGGCCGGCGCGGCGTATCCGATCCACGCCGCGACGTCGTACTCCGGCAGGCCGGCGCTCTCGGCGAGCGGTGGCACATCGGGAAGCGCCGCAGTGCGCCGCGCGGTCGAGACGCCGAAAGTCTTCAGCCGTCCCGACTTGATGTGGCCTGCGGTGGCCGCGACCGTCTCGACCGTATAGGTGACCTGGCCGTTCATGATGTCGGTGAGCGCCGGCGGGGTTCCCTTGTACGGGATATGGCGCGCCTGCAGCCCGGCCATCGAGTTGAACAGCTCGGTGAACAAATGGGCCGTTGCGCCAGTGCCGGAAGAGGAGAACGTGTACTTGCCGGGATTCGCTCTTACGAGCGCGATGAACTCCTTGGCATTGTTCGCCGGGAACGACGGATTCACAACGAGCGCGAACGGCGTCGCGGCGACCAGGCTGATCGGCGCGAAGTCCTTGAGCGGGTCGTAGGGCACCTTCTGCAGGTTCGGCATGATCGAGAGCGGCCCGCTCGACGCGGCAAGCAGCGTATAACCATCCGCAGGGCTTTTCACCACGGCTTCGGAGCCGATCGCGCCGCCAGCACCGGGCTTGTTGTCGATGACGAACGGCTGACCGAGGGCGTCCTGCAATTTCTGCGCGACGACGCGCGCGGCGATGTCCGTCGCTTGGCCCGTGGGCCAGGGCACGATCACTTTGACCGCGCGGTTGGGATAGCTCTGCGCCAGCGCGCTGCCAAGCGCAAGCGACAAAAGTGCGGCGACGATGGTTCTCATGGAAATCCTCCTCGTCGGCGATTCTAGAACGTGCCCGGGTACGCGCCGCCGTCGAGCAGCAGGTTCTGTCCGGTGATGAAGCCCGCCTGGGCGCTGCACAAATAGGCGCAGGCATCGCCGAACTCCGCCGGATCGCCTTGCCGTCCGGCGGGGATGAGGCGCAGGCGCTCGGCCATTGCCTGCTCCTCGGTGACGCCCCTTTCCTTCGCGAACGCGGCCACGGTGGTGCGATTGCGGTCGGTGAGGAAGAACCCCGGCAGCAGGTTGTTGATGGTGACGTTGTGTTTCACCGTCTGGCGCGACAGGCCGGCGATGAACCCGGTGAGGCCGGTGCGCGCGCCGTTCGACAGCCCGAGCGGCCCGATCGGGGCTTTCACCGCGCTCGAGGTGATGTTGACGATGCGCCCGAATTTACGCGCGATCATCTGATCGACGATCGCCTTGATCAGCTCGATCGGCGTCAGCATGTTGGCGCTGAGCGCTTTCATCCAGACGGCCTGGTCCCATTCGCGAAAGTCGCCGGTCGGCGGTCCGCCGGCGTTGTTCACCAGGATGTCGGGCGCCGGACAGGCGGCGAGCGCGGCGCGCCGGCCTTCTTCGCTCGTGATATCGCCCGCCACCGCGGTCACCTCGACGCCGCAGGCCTTGCGGATCTCCTGCGCGGTGGCTTCCAGCGCTTCGCGCCCGCGCGCGGTGATCACCAGCTTCACTCCCTCGCGCGCGAGCGAGAACGCGCACGCCCTGCCGAGGCCTTTCGATGCCGCGCACACCAGCGCGGTCCTGCCGCGAATGCCAAAATCCATGGTCAGCTCCTTTTTACGGAGACCAGCAACACGCCGGCTATGACCAGCGCGCCGCCAATCGCCTGTATCGCCGTGAAGCGCTCATCGAGCCCCAGGGCGCTCGTGATGGCCACGCTTACCGGGCCGAGCGCGCCGATCAGCGCGAACTCGGCCGCGCCGATGCGCCTGAGTGCCTCCGCCTGGATAAAGAGCGGCAACACCGTCGTGAAGGTGGCGAGCAAAATGGCGTAGACCCACACCTTGCTCGGCAAATCGAGCGCCGACAACGGTTCGAGCGCGAAGAACTGCACGACCGCCGGCAGTGTGGCGACGGCCATCGAGTAGGCGGTGAAGCGCATCGAGCCGATGCGCTTGACCATCTCGCCGCCCGCCACCAGGTACGTGGCGTAGAACAGGGACGAGGCGAAGACGAAGAGCGCGCCCAGCATGAAGAGCCGCCCCTCGGCGCCGCCGTGCGCCTGGCTGGAGAGGATCAGCGCCACGCCGGCGTAGGTGATGACGAGCGCGGCGAGCTGGCGGCGCGTCGGGCGCCGGTGAAGGAACAGGAAGGAAATCAGCAGCACCAGCGTCGGGTAGAGATAGAGGATCAGCCGCCCGATTCCCGCGCCGACGTACTGCAGGCCGATGAAATCGAGGAAGCTTGCGGCGTAGTAGCCGATGAAGCCGAGCGTTGCGACTGCCGCCCAGTCGCGCGCGGTGAGCCGCGGCTCGTCGTGCCGCAGCCACCATGCCACCACCAGGAAAAAGGGCAGCGCAATCGTCATGCGCAGGAACAGCAGCGTGACGGGCGACACCGGGTAGCTGACGTACACCAGCTTGACCAGGATCGGCCGGAACGAGAAAACCAGCGTGCCGACGATGGCGAGCGCAACGCCCCACCTCCGATACGCCAGCGCGTTCAACGACGCTTGCCGCCGAGGACCGACCCCAATATTCCGCGCAGCACCTGCCGGCCGAGCTCGGAGCCGATGGAGCGCGCCGCGCTTTTACCCATCGCTTCGAGGATGCCCTGCGTCTGCTTGCCGCCGCGCGGTCCGGTCTTGCCGAAGAGGATGTCCGACACCGGGTTGTCGCTGTGCTGCGGCTCGGCGGGCTTCGCCTGCGTGCGGCCCTTCAGTTTTTCATAGGCCGATTCGCGGTCGACCGGCGTGTCGTACTTGCCGGCGAGCGCAGAGCTGCGAATCAGCTGCGCGCGCTCGGTGTCGGTGATCGGCCCGAGCTGGCTCGCCGGCGGCACGATGAAGGCGCGCTCCACCATGCACGGCCGCCCCTTGTCATCGAGGAATGAGACCAGCGCTTCGCCCACTTCGAGCTCGGTGATCACCCGATCAGCCTTCAGCTTGGGATTGGGGCGCAGCGTGTCCGCTGCGGTTTTGACGGCTTTTTGATCCTTCGGCGTGAAGGCGCGCAGCGCGTGCTGCACGCGGTTGCCGAGCTGGCCGAGCACGCTTTCGGGCAGGTCGAGCGGATTCTGCGTCACGAAGTACACGCCGACGCCTTTCGAGCGGATCAGGCGCACCACCTGCTCGATCTTCTCGAGCAGCGCCTTCGGCGCT
>DASWER010000135.1:0-4354 GCA_036394655.1 Burkholderiales bacterium | reverse complement strand
GAGGACTTCCAGCGCATCTTCCAGCTGAACGTGGTGGCGCCGTTCCAGATGGTGCGCGCGTGCCGCGCGGCGCTGAAGGCGAGCCGCGGCACGCTGGTCAACGTCTCGTCGGTCGCCTCGGTGCTCGGCACCGGCTCATCGATTGCATACGCCGCCTCGAAAGCGGCGCTCGAGACCATGAGCATGTCGCTCGCGCGGGTGCTCGCGCCGGAGGTGCGCGTCAACGTGGTCGCGCCCGGCCACACGCGTACGCCGTGGCATGTACAGATGCGCGGTGAAGGCCCGACGGCCGAGCTCGAGAAGCGCTATGCCGCGGTGGCGCCGCTGAAGAGCGTGGTCGAGCCCGATGATGTCGCCGCCGCGATCGTCTGGCTGGTCGACGGCGCGCGCAACGTCACGGGCGAAGTGATCTACGTCGACGCCGGCATGCACGTCGCCTCGCCGCGCTGAAGCGAACGTTGGGCGAGTTCGATTACATCGTGGTCGGCGCAGGCTCGGCCGGCTGCGTGCTTGCCAACCGCCTCAGCGAAGATCCGCGAACGCGCGTGCTGCTGCTCGAGGCCGGGCCGCGCGACACGCACTTCTGGATCCATGTGCCGCTCGGCTACGGCAAGCTGTTCACCAAGAGCGAGGTCAATTGGGGCTATGAATCGGAGCCCGAGCCGGCGCTGAACGGGCGGCGCATCTTCACGCCGCGCGGCAAAGTGCTCGGCGGCTCCTCGTCGATCAATGGCCTGGTGTACATCCGCGGCCAGCCTGCCGATTTCGACGGCTGGGGCATTCCCGGGTGGGATTTCCGGTCGCTGCTGCCTTACTTCAGAAAATCGGAGAACCAGGCGCGCGGCCCGGACGCGTGGCACGGCGCCGGCGGCCCGCTCGAGGTCTCCGATCTCGAGCGCCACGAGCTGTGCGATGCATTCATCGATTCGGCGGCGGCGCTCGGCATTCCGCGTAACCCTGACTTCAACGGCGCCACGCAGGAAGGCACCGGCTACTACCAGGCCACCACCTGCCGCGGACGGCGCTGCAGCGCGGCCACCGGGTATCTGCGCCCGGCGCAGAAGCGGCCGAACCTGCAGGTGGAAGTCAACGCGCTCGCCACCAAAATCGTGCTCGACGCACGGCGTGCCATTGGCGTTTCGCTCGGCGACAAAACCTACAGGGCCAGGCGCGAAGTGATCCTCTGCGGCGGCAGCTTCAACTCGCCGCAGCTGCTGCAGCTCTCGGGCATCGGCCCGGCTGCGTTGCTCCAGCGGCTCGGCATTGCGGTCGTCGCGGACCTGCCGGTGGGCGAAGGGCTGCAGGACCATTTCTACGCGCGCACCTTCTGGCGCTCGCGCAAGCCGCTCACGCTGAACGACGACATGGCCTCGTGGCTCGGAAGAGCACGCATCGGCCTGCAGTACCTGCTGCACCGCCAAGGGCCGCTGACGATCGCCGCCGGCTACGCCGCGGCCTTTGTGCGCACGCGGCCCGGGCTCAAGGCGCCCGATGCGCAGATCTACTTCATCAATTTCTCGACTGACAGGCGCGGCGGCGTGCTGCATCCGTTCTCGGGCTTCACCTGCTCGGTGTCGCAGCTCCAGGTCGAGTCGCGCGGCAGCGTGGCGATCCGCTCGGGTGATCCGCAAGAGCCGCCGGCAATCCGCTACAACTACCTCGCCACCGAGAACGACCGGCGCGTCATGGTCGACGGGCTGAAGATCGTGCGGCGCATCGCCAACACGAAGCCGCTCTGCGACTACGTCAGCGCCGAGGAATTCCCGGGACCGAAGGTGCAGAGCGATGGCGACTGGCTCGCCTTCGTGCGCGAGATCGGCGAGACCGTGTTCCATCCCACCTCGACCTGCAGCATGGGCAAAGTGGTGGATTCGAACCTTAAGGTGCTGGGCGTGGATCGCTTGCGCGTGATCGACGCCTCGGTGATGCCCGCGGTGCCTTCAGGGAATATCAACGCCGCGGTGATCGCGGTGGCGGAGAAAGGCGCCGACCTCGTCCGGCAGGACGCCTCCCTATAATCCAGCGATGTGGGAAGCGCTCGCCTTGCTGGTGATCGTGGCTGGCGCCTTGCTCTGGGCCGACAGCCTGAAGGCGCGTGAGCTCGCGGTGAAGGCGGGGCGCTCGGCCTGCGAGCGCTATCAGCTGCAATTTCTCGACGACACCGTGTCCTTTGCCCGCATGCGCCTGGCACGGGACGAAGAAGGCCAACTCAAGATCTCGCGCACCTATACCTTCGAGTTCTCGGACACCGGCAACAACCGCCGCCACGGCGCCATCATCATGCTGGGCGGTTATGTCGCCGACATGCATCTGGAGCCGTACCGCATGCAATGAGCGACAAATGGCTCACCGGCAACGTGATCGAAAACCGGCAGTGGACCGAGAGCCTGTTTTCGCTGCGCGTCGAGGCGCCGCGCCTGGACTTCGAGGCGGGGCAATTCGTGCGCATCGCCCTGGATGTTGAAAGGGAGCGCGTGGCGCGCGCATTCTCGTTCGTGAACCCGCCCGACGATCCAGTGCTCGAGTTCTATGGCGTGATCGTGCCCGAAGGACCGCTCTCGCCGCGCCTCGCGAAGCTCAAGGCGGGCGATGCGCTCTATATAGCGCGTAACCCCGCTGGTTTCCTCGTGCTGTCCGAGGTGCCCGATGCGCAAACGCTGTGGCTCCTCTCGACCGGCACCGGTATCGCGCCGTTTCTGTCGCTGCTGCGCACCGAGACCCTGTGGCGGCGCTTTCGCAATGTGGTGCTGGTGCACGCGGTGCGCTATGCGAAGGAGCTCACCTATCGCGACCTTATCCAGAGCACCAAAGTTCGCACCGTCACGTTCGTCAGCCGCGAGAACGCACCCGGATCGCTCGGCGGACGCATTCCGGCAGCGATCGCGGACGGGCGCCTGGAAGCGGCGGCCGGGCTCGAGCTCGCGCCGGGCAATTCGCACGTGATGCTCTGCGGCAATCCGGAGATGCTGAAGGACGCGAGCGCCGCGCTGGTGGCGCGCGGCATGCGCAAGCATCGCCGGCGCACGCCCGGCCATATCACGGTGGAGAGCTTCTGGTGAAGAGCATTTGCAGATTTTTGCTGGTGGCTCTTTTTGCCGTGCTGCTGACGGGGTGCAGCACGGTGCGTTTCGTCTACGACAATGCCGAAACTTACCTGCGCTGGCGCGTCGCGTTGTATCTCGATCCCGAAGGCACGATGGCCGACGAGCTGGACGAGCGCATCGCAGCATTCATGGCGTGGCATCGCGCGCAGGCATTGCCAAAATATGCGCAGATTCTGGACGACGGGCGGCGGCGAATGGAGCGCCGGCTGCAGCCTGCGGACCTCGTTTGGGGGTACGATGCAGTGATCGCGCAGGCAAGAGAAGGCTTGCGTGCGGCGGCGGAAAGGGGAGCGCCGCTGCTCGACCGGCTGGGGCCGCGCGAGCTCGCGAATCTCGAGCGCCGGATCGCCGAAGACAACCGTCGTTTCGCGAGAGAGAACCTGAGGGGCAGCGAGCGGGAGCGGCGCAAGCGCCGCACCGAGCGCAACGTGGAGCGACTGGAGGACTGGGTGGGGAAACTGTCGCAGGCGCAGCAGCAGCGCGTAGCCCAGTATTCCGAGCGCGCGCCGCTGCTGGATGAGCTGCGCGACCGCGACCACAAGCGCCTGCAGGCCGAGCTGCTCGCCATCCTGCGCGCCAAGGAAGCCAAGAAGCGGTTGCCGGATTTCGCGACCAACTACGACCGCGGCCGCGACGCCGCGTATGTCGCGGCGCTCGAGGTGGCGCGCAAGGAATATTTCGCCATGGCGCTCGATATCGACAAGAGCCTCTCGCCCGAGCAGCGCGCCCGCGCCGTGAGCGAGCTGCGCCGCTACGCGGACGAATTCCGCTCGCTGGCGCAAGCGCGGCCATGAACGAGCCGGCACCGCGCCGCAAGCTCGAGGAAGGCGAAGCCGGGCTGCGGCTCGACTCGCCCGCTGCTACTCCCGCTTCGAGCTACGCCGGCCGCACCCGCTACACGCAGCTCGAGTACGAGGCGCTGCTCGGCAATCTCTCGATCGGCATCGCGTTCACGCGCGAGCGCCGCTTCTTCCTGTGCAATCCGAAGTTCGCCGAGATGTTCGGCTACGGCACCGATGAGCTGATCGGCCAGCCGGGCGAAGTGGTCTATCCGAGCCGCGAGAGCTATGTCGCGCTCGGGCAGATCGCGGTGCCGCTGCTGTCGTCGGGGCGGCAGCTCGATCTCGAATGGGAGATGCGCCGCAAGGACGGCTCGACCTTCCTCTGCCGCGTCATCGCCAAGGCGATCGACGCCGAGAACACGCAGCAGGGCACGGTCTGGATCGTCGAGGACATCACCGAGCGGCACC
>DASWER010000134.1:0-3730 GCA_036394655.1 Burkholderiales bacterium | reverse complement strand
CTCGCCACCTAGGAGTTCACATGGCCTACAAACGCATCCTGGTTCCCATCGACGGCAGCGCCACCTCGGCCCGCGGCCTGCGCGAAGCGATCGGCTTCGCCAAGGCGCAGAAAGCGCGGCTGCAGCTGGTGCACGTCGTCGACGTCCACAACGCCATGCTGGCCGGACTCTCCAGCGGCGACACGGTGACGGATCTCGCAGCGGCGCTCGAGGAGCGCGGCCGGCGCCTGCTCGATAGCGCCGCGGCGCTGGTGCGCAAGAGCGGGCTCGCCTGCGAGACGGTGCTGCTCGAGAGCCTCACCGGCCCGGCCGCCGAGCCGATCGTGCGCCAGGCGCGCAAGTGGCGCGCCGATCTGATCGTCATCGGCACGCACGGCCGGCGCGGCCTGAAGCGGCTCGTCATGGGCAGCGACGCGGAGCAGATCGTGCGCAACGCACCCGTGCCGGTGATGCTGGTGCGCCAGCCGTGAAGCCGGCGATGGACCCGCGCACGCGCGCGCTGCTCGAGGCGCCGATCGCGCCGACGCTGCTGCGCCTGGCGGTGCCGAACATGCTGGTGCTGGTGGCGCAGGCGGTGGCGGGGCTGATCGAGACCTACTTCATCGGAAGACTCGGCACCGACGCGCTCGCCGGCGTGGCGCTGGTGTTTCCGGTGGTGATGCTGATGCAGATGATGTCGGCCGGCGCCATGGGCGGCGGCATCTCCTCCGCCATCGCGCGCGCGCTCGGCGCCGCTCGCCGCGCCGACGCCGATGCGCTGGCGCTGCACGCGCTGGTGATCGCGCTCGGCTTCGGCGCCGCATTCATGATCGCGGTGCTCGGCGGCGGACGCGGGCTCTACCAGGCGATGGGCGGCAGCGGTGCTTCGCTCGAAGCGGCGTTGATCTATTCGAACTGGGTGTTCGCCGGCGCGCTGCTGATCTGGCTCTTCAACTCGCTCGCCTCGGTGGTCCGCGGCACCGGCAACATGGCGCTGCCCGCCGTGGTGACCTGCGCCGGCGTGGTGATCCTGGTGCCGCTCTCGCCCGCGCTGATCTTCGGCTGGGGACCGTTGCCGGCGCTCGGCATCGCCGGCGGCGCGGTGGCGCTGGTTTCCTACTACGCGCTCGGCTGCGTCGCGCTCGCCGCGTATCTGTGGTCGGGGCGCAGCGTCGTGCGCCCATCTCTGCGCACCGTGCGCTTTCGCTGGCCGCTGTTCCGCGACATCCTGCGCGTCGGCTCGGTGGCGGCGTTGGTGACGGCCGCGACCAATCTCACCATCATGATCGGCACGGCGCTGGTCGGCGAGTTCGGGCCGGCGGCGATCGCCGGCTACGGCACCGGCGCGCGGCTTGAATATCTGCTGGTGCCGCTGGTGTTCGGCTTCGGCGGCCCGCTGGTCGCGATGGTCGGCACCAGCATCGGCGCGGGACAGCGCGAGCGCGCGCTGCGCAGCGCCTGGATCGGCGCCGCGATGGCGACGGTGCTCACCGAGGCGATCGGCCTTTGCGCGGCTGCTTTCCCGATCGCCTGGCTGTCGCTCTTCGATACCAACCCGGAGATGCTCGACGCCGGCGCGCGCTACCTGCGCACCGTGGGACCGTTCTACGGAATGATCGGGCTCGCGCTGTCGCTCTACTTCGCATCGCAAGGCGCCGGCCGCTTGCTGTGGCCGCTGATCGCCAATGTCACGCGGCTCGTGATTGCCGCACTGGCCGGCTGGCTGGCGTTGCGCTGGAGCGGCAACCTCTCGCACGTGTTCCTCGCGCAGAGCCTGGCGCTGGTCGCCTTCGGATTGATCAACGCCTTCGCCGTGGCGGGCGGCTCGTGGTTCGGCCCGCTCACCTGGCCCTGGAGCGGCGCCGCTGCCCTGCAAAGGAGATCCTGAAATGCCACTCGCAAAGATCCACATCCTCGAAGGCCAATACGACGAGCAACGCCTCGGCAAGCTGTCGCAGGCGGTGCAGCAGGCGCTGATCGGCGTCCTGAAGATTCCGCCCGACGACTTCTTCCAGATCATCCACGAGCTGCCGCGCCGGCGCTTCCTGCACACGCCGTCGTTTCTCGGCCTGAAGTATTCCGACGATTTCATAGTGCTCGAGATCGCGTTCATCTCCGGCCGGCCGAAGGAGACGCGCCTCGCGCTGCTGAAGGAGCTGAACGCGCGCATCGTCGCCGGCACCGGCATCTCGCCCGACGACCTGATGATCCAGCTGGTCGAGGCGCCGGGAGAGAACTTCTCCTTCGGCCAGGGACTGGCGCAGCGCGCCTTCATTTCACAGACCGCCTGAGGACGCCCCGATGCCTTACCTGCATCTCGATTTACCCGGCAGCTATCCCGTCAAAGTAAAACGCGAGCTCGCGACCCGGCTTTGCAAGCTCTACGCCGAAATCATGGAGACGCAGCTGTGGCGGCCGAATGTCGGCATAGCCGAGCTCGGCAAGGACAACCTTTATCACCTCGGTGCCGAGGGCCTCGAGCCCGTCACGATGGTGCTGGTCGAGTTTCGCCGCGGCCGCCCGGCCGAGAAGCGGCTGGCGCTTGGCCGGGCGATCGTCGATGCCTGCGTCGAGCTGCTCGACGTTCCAAGGCGCACGGTTCTGGTGGAATTCACGCCGCACGACGGAGACGAGATGCTGCGCGACGGTAACTGGGTCGCCGACTGGACACCCGCAGAAAGGACAACCGCATGAGCACTGCCCTCATCACCGGCGCGTCCCGAGGGATCGGCGCCGTCTATGCCGACCGCCTCGCCAAGCGCGGCTACGACCTGATCCTGGTGGCGCGCAGCGAAACGCGCCTCAAGGCGCTCGCCGCGAACCTCGCGCGCGAGACCGCACGCACGGTCGACGTGCTTGCCGCAAACCTCAATGACAAGGCGGACCTCGCAAGAGTGGAAGCCAGGCTGCGGCAGGATCGCAACATCACCATGCTGGTCAACAACGCGGGCACCGCGGCCCTCACGCCGCTGGTCGACTCCGACGTCGACGAGATGGAAGCGATGATCGATCTCAACATCACCGCGCTCACGCGCCTCGTCTATGCGGCCGCGCCGGCATTCGTGGCGCGCGGCGCGGGCACCATCATCAATATCGCCTCGGTGGTGGGCATCGCGGCGGAGGCGCTGAACGGCGTGTACGGCGCCAGCAAGGCGTATGTCATCGCGCTCAGCCACTCGCTGCAGCACGAGCTCGCCGACAAGGGCGTGCGTATCCAGGCGGTGCTGCCGGCCGCGACTGCGACCGAGATCTGGGAAAGCGCCGGCCGGCCATGGCAAGACCTGCCGCCGTCGATCGTCATGACGCCGCAAGACATGGTCGATGCAGCGCTCGCCGGACTCGACCAGGGCGAGCTGGTTACGCTTCCCAGTTTGCGGGACGGCGAGGAGTGGACCCGCTTCGAGGCGGCGCGCCGCGCCATCTCGAAGCAGTTCGGCAATTCGCAGCCCGCGCCGCGGTACAGGATCATTTCAACTGCCAGGGCCGCAGCGCCGGCCGACCTCATACGGTGACACAGGCGGCGCAAGGTCGAGCGCTATGCGTATTACAGGGCCGCGTTCGACGAAACTCCCGTGCAGACCCTTCGACGCGGCCGGCGGAAAGAAATACCGGCCTAATCGCCCGGCGTCAGCACCATCCGCACCACCGGCAGAAGCACCGCGATCAGCGCGCCGCGCTTGAGCGCGGGATTCTTGAGCGCGCGGATCCGCATGCCGCCGAACAGGGCGAACAAAACCTCGATGCGGCTCTC
>DASWER010000133.1:0-10324 GCA_036394655.1 Burkholderiales bacterium | reverse complement strand
GATGCGCGCGCCGGCGAGCAGCACCTTGAGGATCTCGACGCGCTGCTGCTCCGCGATCGACAGGCGGTGGACCTGCTGCAGCGGATCGATCTCGAAGCCCAGCTCGGCAGCGCGCACGCGGATCTCGCCCTCGATGCGCTTCAGCTTGGCGCCAAAGCCCCCGGCGTCGCGGCTCAGCGGGTTGCACAGCAGGATGTTTTGCGCGACGGTGAAGGGCTGCACCAGCTTGAAGTGCTGGTGGACCATGCCGATGCCGAGCGCCGCGGCGTCGCGCGGACCGGCGAGGCGCGCGGTCTGGCCGCCGACGCGGATGCTGCCCGCCTCCGGCGCGTAGAGGCCGGCGGCGATGTTCATCAGCGAGGACTTGCCGGCGCCGTTCTCGCCGAGCAGGGCGTGCACCTCGCCCCACTCGGCGCAGAACGCCGCGCCGTCCAGCGCTACGAACCCGTCGAAAGACTTCCGGATCCCGGCGAGCTCGAGCGCCGCGCGCATCTCACTTCTGCGTGATCACGCCCTTGACGTACCAGTCCATCTTCCACAGGTCGGCGTCGGAAAGCACCTGCCCGGCGGCCACGCGCTGCTTGCCTTCGCGGTCCGCAAGCGGACCGGCGTACACGTGCTTGCCCTTCATGATCGCGTCGCGCTCGGCCATCACCTTGGCGGCGGCTTCCTTCGGCACTGCGGGGCCGCAACAGGCGATGTCGGTGCCGCCCTCGGACATCGGTATGAACGCGCCGTAAGGGCTCGGCTGCCAGTTGCCGGCCATGACCTTCTTCAGCTCGGGGGCGAGGAAGCGGTCCCACACCCACACGGAAGAGCACAGCGTCGCCTTGGGCGCGAACTGGCGCATGTCGCGATGGTGCCCGGTGCCCCAGACGCCGCGCTCCTGCGCCACGATCTGCGGCGTCGGCGTGTCGACGTGCTGGCCGATCACGTCAGCGCCCTGGTCGATGAGCGCGCTCGCCGCCGCCCGCTCCTTGACCGGATCGTTCCAGGCGCCGGTATAGATCACCGTCACGGTGGCGTTGGGATTCATCTGCTGCGCGCCGAGCGCGAAGGCGTTGACGGTCCAGTTCACCACGCCGAAGGGGTTGGCGGCGACGAAGCCCAGCTTCCCGGTCTTGGAAGCCGCGCCGGCGGCCATGCCGCAAAGGTACTGGCTCTCGTAGGTGCGGCCGTAGAACGACTCGAGGTTCGGGCCGTTGGTGGTGCCCGAGCCGTTGAGGAACGCCACCTCCGGATACTTCGCCGCCAGCTCCTTGAACGTGTCCGAATAGCCGAAGGCGGTGCCGATGATCACGTTGGCGCCGCGCTGGATGAAGCGCTCGGCCGCCGGCTTGATGGCGGAGGCGCTCTCCGGCACCTTCTCCACGTACTGGACCTTCATGCCGATGGCCTTCTCGATCTTGACGCGTGCTTCGTCGAAGGCCTGGGTCCAGCCGCCGTCGGTCTTGACGTCGAAGTACAGCATCGCGACCTGCGGCGGCTTCTTCAGGGTGAATCCCTCGGCCGATGCCGCGGCCGGCGCGAGCGCCAGCGTCGATGCGGCGCACAGCGCCAGGACTAGTTTCTTGTGCATGCTCGTCTCCCTTGTCACATCATGAAATTGATGCGGAACACGTTCTGCTCGGGATCGAGCAGAACGGCTTGGTACCAGCTGTAGTAGGTGCGATATGGCGCCTTCACCAGGCGCGCGCCGGCCGCCACGGCGAGCGGCGTCAGGCGATCGACCTCGGCTTGGCTCGCGACCTCGATGTTGAGCAGGAACTTGACGCCGCGCGGGTCGGCGAGCTCCGACAAGCCGAGCAATTCGTAGGCATCCGGCGCGTTGAAGCCGATCGCGCTCCTGCCGGTGTCCAGGCCGCGGAAGATGGGCGAGCGGATGGCCTCGATCTCCTTGAAGCCGAACACGCCCGCGTAGAAGCCGCTCAGCGCGACGATGTCGCGCGCGAACACGTTCACGTACGACAGCGTGTTCATTCCTCAGGCAGCGGCGCGCTCGCTGGCGCCGAAAGTGGTTTGCCGGAGAAAC
Organism: Burkholderiales bacterium; assembly: GCA_036394655.1. Lineage (GTDB taxonomy): Bacteria > Pseudomonadota > Gammaproteobacteria > Burkholderiales > SG8-39 > SCGC-AG-212-J23. The sequence continues at coordinate 8,292 of DASWER010000133.1, read as the reverse complement.
TTGTTGCGCAGGTGATCGCCCGAGGAAATCGGCGCGTATTTCGGCGCCGCGCCCGACGCGAGGCAGCTCGGCAGGCACTCGACCATCGCGTCGTAGTTGGGCTGGTGGAAGAAGACCAGCGACTGGCGCAGGCTGTCCGCGGCGCGCGGGCGCGGCGGGTTTGCCACGCGGTGCAGGGTCGAGATCCACAGGTCGTTGGTCCATTGCATCATCAGGTCGCCGATGTTGACCACGAACGAGCCCTGCACCACCGGAACGTCGACCCACTCGCCCGCCTTGTTGCACACCTGCAGGCCGCCGGGCCGGTCCTCGATCTTCACGATGGTGAGGCTGCCGTAGTCGGAGTGCGCGCCGGCGCGCAGCTGCCCGGGCTCGGGCTGGTCGGCCTGGCTCGGGTAGCTCAGCACGCGGAACATGCTGATGTGGCGGTCGATCTTGTCGTCGAAGAAATCCTCGGGCAGCTCGAGGGCGAGCGCGAACATGCGCATCAGGTCCGCCGATAGCGCCGACATGGTGGCGAAGTATTCGGACCAGCTCTCTTGCAGGTCGGCCACGCTCGACGGCCAGAGGTTGGGTGCGAAGTGCGGGCCGGCAGCCGGGCCGGTGAAATAGGCCTCGTCGGGCGGATCGATCGGCCCGATGGTCAGCGACTCCTTCAGGTCGCCCGGCGTCTTCTTGCCGAGGCTGTAGGAGAGTCCCTCGTCGCCGACCGCGCTGTAGCCGCGCACCTGGTCGTCGGCGGGACGCTTCAGCCGCTGCTTCTCCTGCACCGGCGAACGGAAGAAGGCGCGCGCCGAATCCTCGACCCGCGCGATCAGCGAGCACGGCACACGATGCCCGGTGACGACCAGAAATCCGATATCGCGGCAGGCGCGGTCGACCGCCTCGGCCAGCCGAATCTTTTCGTCGCTCGACCCGGAGTACAACGGCGAAATATCGATGACCGGAACGGTCATCAACGTCATGGCTTGCCTCCCGAATATTTTCCCCAATGCGGTCAGCAGATTCCGTGCCACGCACAGCGGCGCCGAGTCCTACGGTGTTGGACGCCTCAAGCGAACCGTGGTGGTACATCGCAGCACCGCCCAGCGCTGTTTTGGTGCACGTTGCCGCGGCGAGCGGCTTAGGGAATACTGGTTCCGATGCATGCCACCGTGCACCGCCTGGCGATGCGCGATCCTGGCGATGTGTCCGCGCTGGCGGCGCTGCTCGCCAGGCGCGAGATCGATCCGCAGCAGATCGTCGCGATTCTGGGCAAAACCGAGGGCAACGGTCTAGTCAACGACTACACGCGCGGCTACTTCACCCAATCGCTGAAGCTGCTGCTTGGCGAGCACGCCGAGCGGCCGCTCTACATCTTCTCTGGCGGCACCGAGGGCGTGCTGTCGCCGCATTACGTAGTCTTCAGCGCAAAGCCGCAGGCCATCGCGCCGCATCCTTCCGGAAAGGCGCTCGCAGTAGGCTGTGCCGTGACCCGCGAGCTGCAGCCGGACGAAATCGGCACGCGCGCGCAGGCGGACATGGTTTCGCAGGCGGTGAAGCAGGCGATGCGCTCGGCCCTCATGGAGGCGGGCGACGTGCGCTTCGTCCAGGTCAAGGGACCCTGCGTCACACCCGCATCGATGGCGTACTCGCGCGCCGCCGGAGCCTTCGGGGTCGGCGTGGCGCTGGGCGAAATCGATGCCGGCTTCTCGGAAAACGACTTCCTGAAGGATGCGACCCGCTATTCGAGCCGCGCGAGCGTTTCGTCGGGCGTCGAGGTGAGGGTCAACGAGGTCATGGTGCTCGGCAACTCCGCGGCGTGGAGCGGACCATTGTCCATTGCGTCGCGGCCGATGCAGGACGCCCTCGACCTCGATGCGGTGCTGGGCGTGCTCGCTGACCTGGGCATCGAGCGAACGCCCGCCGGCCTCGCGCGCGTGCGCGCCGCCATGGTCAAGGGCGAGCCGGACACCACCGGACGTATCCGCGGCCACCGGCACACCATGCTGATCGACGGCGACATGAATGCCCAGCGGCACATCCGCGGCGCGCTCGGCGGCCTGGTCGCCGGAGTGCTCGGCGATGGCAGGATATTCGTCTCCGGCGGTGCCGAGCATCAGGGACCCGCGGGCGGCGGCCTGGTGGCCGCAATCGCTGCCAGCGATTCGACGTGGCGCGCATAGCGCAGCACGGTGGCATCGCGAAAGCGCGGACCGATGACCTGTATGCCCACCGGCAGCCCGCGTACCAGGCCGGCCGGAACCGAGCAGGCCGGCACGCCGCAGTAATTGAAGAGCGGCGTAAAGGCCGCGTGCGCGCGCGGTCCGACCGGCCGGCCGCCGATATGCGAAGGCCCGAGCAGCGGAATGGGCCACGCGGTGACGGGCGCGGTAGGGGCGAGCAGCAGATCGAAGCGCTCGAAGAAGCGCGCCAGCGAGGCGACCAGCGCCTCGCGCCTGAGCATACATTCGGCGATCTCGGCGCCGGTGCGCGCGCGGCCGGCATCGATCAGCGCCGCGACATCAGGATCCATCTCGGCCCGGCGCGCGCGGGCCGCCTCGCCGTAGAACGCGGCAGCGCCGGCCTGCTGCATGGCCGCCAGCGGATATTCGCCGGTGCCCGCCGGCCAGTCCGGCGCCGCGCGGGCTTGCACGCCGAGCCTTGCCACGAGCGACTCCAGGACTTCGCGGACATCCGCGTCGATCGGAAAGCCGCAGCCGAGGTCCGGCGACCACGCGACGCGCAATCCGGATGTTTCTTCCTCGAGATCGAAATCCGCGGGAACGGAGTACGGATCGTCGGAAGAGTATCCGGCGAGGCACCCGAGTGCGAGCGCCGCGTCATCGACATCCTGGGCCATGACGCCGATCACCGAGATGCCCAGATTGGGCTCGGGAAACGCGTGCGGCAAATAGGGAACGAGCCCCAAGCTCGGCTTCATTCCCACGACGCCGACGTGCGCCGCGGGCCGGCGCGTCGAGCCGCCGGCATCAGTACAGAGCGCGAGCGGTGCCATGCCGGCGGCAGTGGCCGCCGCGGCGCCGCCCGAGGAGCCGCCAGGAGTAAGGCGCGGGTCCCAGGGGTTGCGCGTGACGCCATACAGGGGATTGTCGGTCACGCCTTTGCACGCGAGCTCCGAGCAATTGGTGATTCCCACCAGGACCGCCCCCGCTTTACGGAACCTCTCTACGCACCACGCGTCGCGTGGCGCGACGAAATCGCTGAACAGGCGCGAGCCCTGCGACACCCGCCAGCCCGCGGCCCAGAGATTGTCTTTCAGGGTGTACGGAACGCCGGCAAGCGGCAGAAATTCGCGCGAGGCGACGCGGCGATCGACCTCGTCCGCCTCGGCGAAGGAGCGTTCCGCGTCCATCTGCACCACGGCGTTGAGCCCCGGATTGCGCAATTCAATGATCTTGAGCGCTGCCGCGCACGCTTGCCGCGCGGTGCGCTCCCCGCGACGGACCTGCGCAGCGATCTCCCGCGCCCGGGGCTCGAGTCCTGGATTGCCTGCCATTCGCCGGCCTCCTGCGCTACTCCGCGCGAATTCTAAACCCCGGCTTTGGCCCGCGGCTCGGTTCGAATCGCGCACAAAACCCGGTTATGCTGATTGGCTAGTAATCGTCGTCCACTGCCGATGTCAAAGACCGCCAAGCGAACTGCGACGCCCGCGACAGCGGCGCACAAGCACATCATTCGGCCTCCGCGTATCTACAGCTACGTCGATGCCGTAGCACATCACGGTTCAATCCGTCGCGCCGCAGATGCGTTGTTTATTGCCTCATCCGCGCTCAACCGTCGCATCCTCAGCCTGGAAGAGGAAATGGGGACGACCCTGTTCGAGCGCCTACCTCGGGGCGTGCGGCTGACCGCCGCCGGTGAACTCTTCATCGATTACGTGCACCGCAATCTGTCCGCTCTTGAACTGGTCGGCTCGCAGATCGAGCACCTTCGCGGCTTGGTGCGCGGGCATGTGCGTGTTGCAGCGGCTGAGTCTTTGGCTGGCGACCTGCTACCGCGCGCCATCGCGCAGTTCCAATTGAACCATCCCGGCGTGCGATTCGAAATTCGCATCGGCGTGCCCGGCGACATGCTCGCTGCCCTCGTGGGCGATTCGGTCGATCTCATACTCACCCACGAGACACCAGAGCACCGCGACGCCAGCGTGCTGGCAAGCGTCGCGCATCCGTTCTGCGCGGTGATGGTGCGCGGCCATCCGCTGGCCGACAAGCGTCCGCTGCGCCTGCGCGACTGCCTCGCTTACCCGGTGGCGCTGGCCGACCAGAGCCTCGCAGGCCGAGCCCTGATCGAGCGCGCGCTCGCCAAGTCGTCCTTTCATGTCGAGCCGGCTCTGGTGTCCAATTCGGTCGAAGCCATGAAGGCTTATGCGCGCGCGAGCCAAGCTGTCTGCTTCCAGTTCAAGACCGGTGCCGCGCATGACGTGGCGCGGGGAGAGATGGTGGCCGTGCCGCTTGCCGATCCGTCGCTGAGCCGCACCCAGCTGGTGCTCGCCGTACGCCGTGGTCGCGCGCTACCGATAGCGGCCGCCAAGTTCTCCGAGCAGCTGCGCCAAAATCTGAACGCCCTCTGAGGGCTGCCCGGCGTGCGATGAGAGCGCGCTGATTTCGGCATCGCTCCGAGCCGAATTCCCTGCTGGTCGCGCACGCTCGCGCGACGCAGAATGATCCGGTCAGTCCGGTTTTCGGTCTGAGTTTAAGGGGGGCAATCACATGCTCACGTCCTGGGTATCGCGCAGTATCGGGTTGGGGCTGCTGTGCGCCAGCATCGTCGCGGGCGCAGCCGATGCAGTGACAGTCCGGCTTAAGTGGTTTAACCAAGCCCAGTTTGCGGGCTACTACGTTGCGAAAGAGAAGGGGTTCTACCAGGAGGCAGGGCTGGACGTGTCCATCCAGCCAGGCGGACCGGATTTCCCGGCGGTGCAGATGGTGGCAGGCGGCAATGAGCAGTTTGGCGTGACCGGCGCCGATCAGATCCTGGTCGCGCGCGGCAAGGGCGTGCCGGTGGTGGCAGTGGCGGTGCTGTATCGAAAGAATCCGTTCGTGCTGTTCTCGCTCAAATCCGTGGGCATTGATGCACCGGCGCAGTTCCGCGGCAAGAAGATCGGCCTCAAGGTCGGCGGCAATGAAGAATTGATCTACCGCGCCATATTGACCAAGGCCGGCGTGTCAGCGCAGGAGCTAAGCGAGATTCCAGTCAAATTCGACATGACGCCGCTGCTCACGGGCCAGGTCGACGTCTGGCCTGGGTACGTCATAAACGAGGTGATCACGGCGCGCGAGAAGGGCTTCGAGGTGAACATCATCTGGCCGGCCAATTACGGTATCAACCTCTATGCCGACACGTTATTTACTACGGAGAAGATGCTTAGCGAGAAGCCAGAAGTGGTGCGCCGGTTCGTCGCGGCAACGCTGAAAGGCTGGAGCTACGCCGTGGCGCATGCCGAAGAGGCGGCCGAGCTCACCGTCAAGTCCGGCGCCAAGCTCAGTTACCCCCACGAGCTAGCGATGATGAAAGAGAGCATCGGCTTGCTGCAGCCGGACAGCCTGCCGATCGGCTCGATGCAGGCGGCGCAATGGACCGCCATGCAGGACATGCTTCTCAAGGGCGGATTCCTAAAGACACCGATCGACCTAGACAGGGCATATACCACCCGCTTTCTCGCCCCATGAGCGCGGTGCTCGCTCACGTGGCCGCGCTTGCCCCGCCTTGCATTGAGGTCGAGCGGCTGGGCGTGCGCTTTGGCGCACTGTCCGTGATCGAGGACCTGAGCATCACGATACGCCAGCACGAGTTCGTGTCACTACTCGGGCCGAGCGGCTGCGGCAAATCCACCTTGTTGCGCATAATCGCTGGGTTAATTCCTGCCGCCTCAGGCTCGGTCCGCTTGGGCGGCCAGCCAAATGCTGCGGCGCTGCGTCTGTCCATCATGTTTCAGAAGCCACTGCTTCTGCCTTGGCGCACCGCGCTCGAGAATGTCCTGCTGCCGCTCGAGATCGAGCGTGAAGGCGGCAAGACATCGTCGTTGGACGTTGCTCGGGCCGAGCGCATCGTTGCGCGGGTGCGCCTGCAAGGATTCGAAGGTGCCTATCCGCACCAACTCTCGGGCGGCATGCAGCAGCGCGTGGCCCTGGCGCGCGCTCTAATCTCGGACCCGGAGGTGCTGCTGCTCGACGAGCCCTTCGGCGCACTTGATGAGATGACGCGCGATGCACTGAACCAGGAGTTGCTGCGCATCTGGCGCAGCGAGAACGCGCGGCTGAAGACCGTGGTGATGGTGACGCATTCGATCCAGGAAGCCGTCTCGATGTCCGACCGCATCGTGGTGCTGGCCGCGCGTCCCGCGCGGCTGCGCCAAGCGGTGGATGTGGCGCTGCCTCATCCGCGCGACTGCGACAGTGCAGAGTTCTCTCGTATCCAGGGCCGAGTACGCCAACTCGTACGAAGCGAGGCATGAGAATTCCCGCCTGGATAGTGTCGCCAGCGTTCATCCTGCTCGCGTTATTGGCGTGGGAACTGGCGGTTCGCGTCCTTAACGTGCCCGCATATCTCCTGCCGCCGCCCTCGAGCATTTTCGCGAGCATGGAGCGCTCGCTACTGGTGCACCTTGCCGTGACTCTGGGCGAGGCGCTGGCTGGATTTCTCCTCGCCAGTGTCCTCGCCTTCCTTGCCGCGCTCGCCTTCGTTCGTTCGCCTACGCTGGAGCGGGGCTTGTTCCCGCTGGCCGTGACGCTCAAGACCACGCCGCTCGTCGCGATCGCTCCACTATTAGTGTTGTGGATGGGTACGGGCTGGAGCTCCAAGATCGCCGCCGCGGCCCTCATCTGCTTCTTCCCGGTGTTAGTCAATGCCGTGAAGGGACTCAAGGCCGCCGACGCGGAATACTACGAACTATTCCGCGCGATGAAGGCTTCGCGCAGGCAGGAATTCCGCAAGCTGCGTATTCCTTTCTGCCTTCCCTACCTGTATTCGGCGCTGAAGATTTCCTCCTCTCTTGCCATTGTCGGCGCGATCGTCGGCGAGTTCGTTGGTGCGACTCAGGGCCTGGGCTATCTGATCATGATCTCCTCGTCGCACCTGGAGACCGACGCGCTGTTTTCGGCCATCTTCGCTGCGGCACTTGCCGGCATTGCAGTGTTCCAGTTACTCGGCTGGATCGAGCAGCGGGTAGTGTTCTGGCAGAGCGTAGAAGCGGAGTGAGGCCGTGATCACCCAGCGGGTCGAACTGCACCGCATCCTGATGCGCGGTCCGGGCGATGTGTCTGGCCTGACGAGGCTGTTGCGATCGGGCGCGCTCGCCGCTGGAGATATCGTCGCCATTCTCGGCAAGACCGAGGGCAACGGCGGCGTCAACGATTTCACCCGTGAATACGCCTGCCGAGCCTTCGCCCACGCCCTCGCTCCCCACCTGCGTTGCGGGCCAGAGGAAGTCGAAGCGCGCATCGCCATGGTCATGTCCGGAGGCACCGAGGGTGTACTGAGCCCCCATGCTTCGGTGTTTACCCGTCGCAAGGCTGAGGCGGGCAATGGCAAGGCGAAACGGCTCGTCGTCGGCATCTCACACACACGCGCCTTTTTGCCGGAAGAGCTTGGCCGCGCGGCCCAGATCGACGAAACGGCGCGCGCAGTGCGCATCGCCATGGCAGACGCGGGCATTGGCGACGTCTCCGACGTGCACTTCGTGCAGGTGAAGTGCCCACTGCTTACCGCTGAGCGCATCGAGGAGGCGTTCGCCAGAGGTCAGCGCACCGTGACCGACGATGGCTACGCCTCCATGGCCTACTCGCGCGGCGCATCCGCCCTCGGAGTGGCCCTCGCGCTAGGGGAGATTTCGGGCCCCATAGACGAGCAAGCGGTATTGACAGACTGGGGACTTTACTCGGCGGTGGCCTCGGCCTCCGCGGGAATCGAACTCGCCTACAGCGCGGTTGTCGTCATGGGCAACAGCGCATCTGCTGCGAGCGACTGCGTGATTGGCCACGCGCTGATGCGTGACGCGATCGACCTTGGAGGCGTAATGCAGGCATTTGCGAGTATTGGTCTCAACGCCGCGCCCGGGCTGAACGGGCACGCGGCTGACCGGGTTATCAACGTATTTGCCAAAGCCGAGTCATCGCCCGATGGGCTGGTCCGCGGCTACCGTCACACCATGCTGGACGATTCGGACATTACGGCAACCCGCCACGCCCGCGCCGCGGTGGGAGGTCTGATCGCTGGGGTCGCCGGTTGCGGCGCCGTCTACGTCTCAGGCGGCGCCGAGCATCAGGGCCCTCCGGGCGGCGGGCCGATTGC
>DASWER010000132.1:0-2424 GCA_036394655.1 Burkholderiales bacterium | reverse complement strand
CCGCCGCGATCGTTCCAGAAGCCCAGCGGCATCGAGGGAAACGGCTTGCTGCACACCAGCTCGCCTTTGCCACCGACGATCGGCTCGCCTTGTTCGTCGAAAACGTCGATCGCCATGCCGAGCGAGCGGCACTGCATCTCGCCGCGGTACACCGGCAGCACCGCGTTCGCGTCGGCAAAGGCGCCCATGATGTCGGTGCCCCCGGAGATCGAGGAAAGGCACACGTCCTTCTTCCAGGCCTCGTAGACGTAGTCGTAGCTCTCCGCGACCAGCGGCGAGCCGGTCGACACCACCATGCGCAGCGCCGCGAGGTCGTGCGTCTCCGCCGGCTTCAGGTCGCGCTTGGCGCAGGCGTCGATGAATTTCGCCGAGGTGCCGAAATGCGTGAAGCGCTCCTTCTCGGCGTAGTCGAAGAGGATGCGCCCGCCTTTCGCGAACGGCGAGCCGTCGTAGAGCATCACGCTCGCCTCGGCGCCGAGCGCCATGAAGAGCACGTTCCACACCACCCAGTTGGTGGTGCAGTAGTAGAAGAAGCGATCGCCGGGGCGCGCGTCGAAGTGCAGCTTGAAGGTTTTCAGGCTCTGCAGCAGCGTGCCGCCGGCACCGTGGACGATGCACTTGGGCGTGCCGGTCGTCCCGGAGGTGAACAGAATGAACACCGGATGCTCGAAGGGCAGCTGCGCGTAATTGATGTCCGCCGGCTGATAGCGGCGCAGCCACTCGCCCAGCGTCACCCCTTTTGGAATCTCGGAAACATCCACGCGCGGATCGAGTTGCGGCACCACCACCACTTTGCGCAGCGTCGGCAGCTTCTCCGCGATGGCGCGCACGCGCTCGAGGGAATCGTGCCGATCGCCGTTGTAGTGGTAGCCGTCGGCGCAGAACAGCACCTTGGGCTCGATCTGGCCGAAGCGCTCGAGCACGCCTTCGACGCCGAAGTCCGGCGAGCACGACGACCAGACGATGCCCTGCGACAGCGCCGCGAGCGCCAGCATCCCGGCTTCCGGGATATTCGGAATGAACGCCGCCACGCGGTCCCCGGCGCGCAGGCCCAGCGCCTGCAGCGCCTGCGCGGCGCGCGAGACGTCGCTCGTCAGGTCGGAATAGCTGACGCGGCGCTTGAAGCCGGTCTCGTCCCAGAAGACGAAGGCGTCGCCGCGGTCGCCGCGGCGCAGGAGGTTCTGCGCGAGATTCAGCCGCGCCTCGGGGTACCAGTGCGCGCCCGGCATCTTGTCGCCCTCGGCGAGCACGACCGAACCCTTGCGGGCGGCAATGACGCCGCAGAAGTCCCAGACGTCGGACCAGAACTCCTCGGGGTTCTGGACCGACCAATGGTAGAACTCGGGATAGCTGTTAGCCTCGAGCTTGCGCTTGCGGATCACCTGGCGTGCGAACTGCGTGAGCTGCGCCTCTTCGACCGCGCGCTCGTTCGGTTGCCAAAGCAGCTCGGGGTGGCGACTCACCGCAAGGTCTCCTAGGATTTGAGCCCGTGATTATATTGCCCGAGGCGCTCGCGGCGATCCGCCGCCACCACCGCATTGCCGAAGCCGAGGCGATCGCGTGGCTGCGCGCCTTGCAACCCAAAGCCGGCGCGCAAATCGAAGCCAGCGCGCTGCGTCTCGCGCAGCGCGTGCGTGCCACACCGCCGGGAGCGCTCAGCGCCGAATCGTTCCTGCGCCATTACGGCCTGTCGACCCCCGAAGGCGTGGCACTCATGTGCGTGGCGGAGGCTTTGCTTCGCATCCCCGACGCGGCGACCGCGGATGCGCTGCTTCGGGAAAAATTTTCCCAGGGCGACTGGACGCCGAGCGGCGACGCTTCGCTGCTCGCCAGCGCCGCCGACTGGGCGCTGCTACTCACCGGCAAGCTCGCGCGCTGGCACGACGCGCCTTCGCCGCTCAAGCACATCGTCGCCCGCCTGGGTGAGCCGGTGGTGCGGGCCGCAGTGCGCCAGGCGATGCGCATCCTCGCCGAGCAGTTCGTGCTCGCCGAGACCATCGAGGACGCGGTCGGCCGCGCCGCCGAGCGCGCGCCGTACATGCATTCCTACGACATGCTAGGCGAAGCCGCGCGCACGGCAGCCGACGCCGCACACTACATGGAGCTCTACGCGCACGCCATCCAGCAGGTACGCCCGCCCGACACGGTTTCCATCAAGCTCTCGGCGCTGCATCCGCGCTTTGAGGAAGCGAAACGCGCCCGCGTATTCAGCGAGCTCCTGCCCAGACTGCAAAGCCTGGCGCGCCTCGCTGCCGGGCGCGGCGTCGGCTTCACCATCGACGCCGAGGAATCCGAGCGCCTCGAGCTGACCCTCGAGCTGCACGCCGCGCTCGCGCAGGAGTTCACCCCGGGCCTCGCGGTGCAGGCTTATCAGAAGCGCGCGCTGCCGGTCTGCGAGTGGCTGGTGTCGCTCGGCCGCTCGAC
>DASWER010000131.1:0-4114 GCA_036394655.1 Burkholderiales bacterium | reverse complement strand
GGACGGGGCGGGGCGCGCACCGGGCGGTCCTCGACCAGCATCGCGAGCTCGAGCGCCCAGGTCGGCAACTCGGAGGCCGCGATCTGCAGCTGATCGCCGCCGCGGTTGCGGATCACCTCGCCGCTGCGGACGGAATATGACTCGCCCGCGGAGGAAATCTTTCCCGCAGCAAACGTGCGCTCGGAGACCACGCTGATTTTGCCGCCGCTGTAGACGCGCACCACGCCGCGGCCTTCGGCCAGGCCGTTCGCACACTGTCCGCTCCAGCGGATGCGCGAAGCGCCCTTGGCCTCGGACTGGGGCAGGTAGAGCTTGCAGCCATCGGCGGTCACTTCGGCCGTGCCAGCGGGGGCCTGCGCCAGCGCGACGCCGGCGATGAGCGTCGCCAGCAAGCTCACTGCGGCTTTGAGCATCAGCGCAGGCCCAGCACGTCGAACATGTCGTAGAGGCCCGGCGGCTTGCCGCGCAGCCATTTCGCGGCGCGCAAGGCACCGGCTGCATACGTAGTGCGGCTTTGCGAGCGCACCACGATCTCGACCCGCTCGCCGGCGCCGGCGAAGAGCACCGTGTGCTCGCCGACGATATCGCCGCCGCGAATGGCGTGGAACCCGATCTGCTTCGCCGGGCGCTCCCCGGTCTCGCCACGGCGGCCGTGGCTCGCCACCTCGCCGAGCTCGCGCTTGAGCGCCTGCGCCACGACTTCGCCGAGCTTGAGCGCGGTACCCGAAGGCGCGTCGACCTTGTGGCGGTGGTGCGCTTCGATGATCTCGACGTCGTAGTCCTCGCCGAGGATCTTGGCCGCGGTCTCGGCGAGCTTGAAAACGACGTTCACGCCCACCGCGAAATTCGCCGTCATGACGATCGGCATGCGCTTCGCCGCTTCGGCAATTGCATTCTTTTGGGCGGCTGAAAAACCGGTGGTGCCAATGACCATCGCCCGCGCGTGCCTGAGATTGGCGAGCGTGCCTTCGGGACGCGTGAAATCGATCAGCACGTCGCAGGACGCGGCAGCGCTCGCATCGGTGGTGATCCTGACGCTCCCATGCACGCTGGCGGCGACGTCGAAAGCCGCGCCGAGCTCGAGGCTGCGGTCGGCGAGCACGGCATCGATGAGGGTGCGCCCCATCCGGCCGCCGGCGCCGGCGAGGGCAAGCTTCATCGCCCGGCCGCCGGCGAGATGACGTCGCCTTCCATGCGCGCGAGCTTGCCCTGATCGAAGAACAGCGTGATCTTGCGCTGCTCGCGCTTGCCGTCGGTGCCTTCGCGCCAGTAGACGTAATCCCAGCGCTCGGCGTGGAAGATGTCGGTGAGCAAAGGCGTGCCCAGAACGAAGCGCACCTGCTCGCGCGTCATGCCGGGCTTGACCTGCGCGAGCTGTTCCTGCGACAGGTAATTGCCCTGCTGGATCTCCGGCTTGTACGGCGTGATTCCCGGCACGCGCGGCACGCCGCAACTCGCGAGTAGCGAAAGGCAAACCAGAAGGAGCGCGCGCACCATGAGCCTATAATGATAGTCGATGAGCTCGGTGCAAAGCCTGAAGGACAGCGGCCTCAAGGCGACGCTGCCGCGCCGCAAGATCCTCGAGCTCTTCGAGGCCAGCAAAGTCCGCCACCTTTCGGCCGAGGACGTCTACAAGGCGCTGATCGCCGAAGGCATCGACATCGGTCTCGCGACGGTTTACCGGGTGCTGACGCAGTTCGAGCACGCGGGACTGCTGTCGCGCCAGCATTTCGAGACCGGCAAGGCGGTGTTCGAGCTGAACCAGGGCGGGCACCACGACCATCTGGTCTGCCTGCAGTGCGGGCGCGTCGAGGAGTTCTACGACGCCGACATCGAGCGGCGCCAGAACGACGTGGCGCGGGCGCGCGGCTTCCAGCTGCACGGGCATTCGCTCGCGCTCTACGCCGACTGCACCAAGAAGGCCTGTCCCTACCGGCCGCCGGCCGAGTAGCCCCTAGCGGGCGTCGAGCAGTTCCGTGGCGTGCTTGCGCGCGGTGGCTTCGGCGCCGCCGAGCATGCGTGCCAGCTCATCGATCCTGGCGGCGCGCTCCAGCCGCTGCACGCGCACCTTGAGCGACGCCGACTTGCTCACCGACCATTGCGCATCGCCGCTCGCCGCCACCTGCGGCAGATGGGTCACACAAAGGACTTGGCGCTGCTTGCCCAGGCGCTTGAGCGAGCGGCCGATCGTCTCCGCCACCGCGCCGCCGATGCCGGCATCGACCTCATCGAAGACCAGCGTCGCCACCGGCGATGCCTTCGCCGCCACCAGCTGGATCGCCAGGCTGATGCGCGAGAGCTCGCCGCCCGACGCCACTTTTGCGAGCGGTCGCAAAGGCAGGCTCGGATGCGAGGCCACCTCGAACTCCACCTGCTCGGCCCCGCCGGCGCCCGGTTCGTCCAGCGGGTGCAACGAGACCGCGAAGCGCGCCGCCTGCATGGCGAGCTGCGCCATGGCCGCAGTGACCGCCTTTGACAGCGCCTGGGCCGCCGCCGCCCGCTTGGCCGAAAGCTTCTTCGCCGCGGCGTCGTAGCGCCCGCGTGCCGCGGCCACCTCGCGCTCGATCGCCTGCGGATCCGCCGCCAGCTCGAGCTCGTGCAATCGCTTCTCCAGCTCGGCCAGGCGTGCGGGCAATTCCTCCGGCCGCAGGCGATGCCGGCGCGCGGCGCCGTGCAGCGCTTCGATGCGCGCCTCCACCTCACGCAGGGCCTCCGGATCGAGATCGACGCGCGAGGCGTAGTGGCGCAGCTCGCGCACGGCTTCGGCGGTCTGCGCCTCGGCGGAATCGAGCATCTCGACCACCCCATTCAAATTGGCGTCGTGCTCGGACAGCGCCCGCAAGCGACTGGCGACAGCAGAGAGCTGGGCGAGCGTTGCGCCTTCGGCCTCCGCCAGAGCCTCGAGCGAAGATTGCGCGCCGGCGAGGAGGCTCGAGCCGTGTTGCAGGCGCTTATGCTCGGCAGCGACCTGTTCCCATTCGCCTTCGCGCGGCGCCAGCTTTTTCAGGTCGGCCACTCGCTCCGCGATGTCCGCGCGCTCGGCCTCGCGCTGCGCGAACTTTGCGCTCGCCTCGGCGGCGACTTCTTCCAGCCGCTTCCAGTCGCGGAACCCCTGCGCGGTCTCGCGCGCCAGGGCTTCGGCGCCGGCATGCGCGTCGAGCAGCTCGCGCTGCGCGGCAGCGCGCAGCAGCGATTGGTGCGCATGCTGGCCGTGCAGGTCGAGCAGCCATTCGCCGGCTTCCTTGAGCTGGGCAAGCGTGGCGGCGTGGCCGTTGATGAAGCAGCGCGACCGGCCGGCGCGGTCGATCGAGCGGCGCAGAATCAACTGGCCGGGGTCGCCGGCCAGGTCGCGCTCGGCGAGCCAGGCCGACATGGATTTGGAAACCTCGAATTCACCCGACAGCTCGGCGCGCTCGGCGCCTTCGCGCACCACCGCCGCATCGCCGCGGCCGCCGACCAGAAGCTCGATGGCATCGACCAGAATCGACTTGCCGGCGCCGGTCTCGCCGGTGAGGACGGTGAAGCCCTCGGCGAGCTCGAGCGAGGCGTGGTCGATCAGGACGTAGTCGCGGACCTCCAGAGCACGCAGCATGACTATCCGGGCTTGACGCGCACCTCGCTCCAGCCGAGCTTCTCGCGCAGCGTGGCGAAGTAGCTGTAGCCCGGCGGATGCACGAAGCGCACCACGTCGGCCGAGCGCTTGAGGATCAGGCGGTCGCCTTGCTGCATGTCGGCGAGCGCCAGCCCGTCGAAATGCGCGCGCGCGTCGAGCGCGTGCTTGAGCGAGATCTCGATCACGCTGCGATCGCTCACGCTCACCGGGCGGGCGGAGAGCGTGTGGGGCGCAAGCGGTACCAGCGCGAGCGCCGGCACCGCGGGATGCAGGATCGGCCCCTGCGCCGAGAGCGCATAGGCGGTCGAGCCGGTCGGCGTGGCGACGATCACGCCGTCGGCGCGCAGCGAGTAGACGAATTCGCCGTCGAGCCGCAGATCGAACTCGATCAGGCGGCCCTGCGAGCCTTTGCCGACCACCGCTTCGTTGAGCGCCAGCGTGCGCAGCACCGATTGCCTGCCGCGAACGATCTCGGCGTCGAGCACTGCGCGGTCTTCGATG
>DASWER010000130.1:0-1970 GCA_036394655.1 Burkholderiales bacterium | reverse complement strand
TGATCGTCGATAACCGGCCGGGCGCCGGGATGGCGATCGGCACGGCGGCCGCGGCGAAATCGCCGGCCGACGGCTACACGCTGCTGTTCGTCAATGACAGCCTGGTCATCAACCCGCTCGTGGCGCCCGACGTGACTTTTGCGTGGCGCGACTTCGCGCCGATCGGCCAGTGGGTAGGCACTGCGCTCATGGTCACCGTGCGCGAGGCGCTGCCGGCAAGGACCTTCAGCGAGTTCCTCGCGCATATCCGCGCCAACCCGGGACGACTGAACTTCGCCATGGCCGACGACAACTCGCGCCTCGCCTCCGAGTTCTTCAAGGGGCTCGCGGGAGTGGACTACGTCCACGTGCCCTACAAGGGGGCGGCGCCGTCGATGAACGCGCTAATGGGCGGCGAGGCGGATTTCTCCATCACCGACCCGGTTGCGTCGATCAACGCCGCCAAATCTGGGAAGGTGCGACTGATCGCGGTCACCTCGGCGCAGCGCGCTAAGGCGTTTCCGCAGCTGCCGACGGTCGCCGAGTCCGGGGTGCCGGGTTACATCGTCGGCACCTGGGGCGGCTTGCTCGCGCCGGCGGGCACGCCCGCACCCATCGTGGCGAAGCTCAACGCGGATGCGCGCCGCGCGCTCGCCGAGCCGGACGTCGTCGCCAAATTCGAGGGCATCGGCCTCGAAATACGCCCGGGCTCGCCCGAGGACTTCGCGCAGGTGATTCGCGCCGATTCCGACAAGTGGGCGAAGCTCATCAAGGAACGCAATCTCAAGTTCGGCCAGTAGCCATGCCTTTCCGGTTCGATCCCAATGACCCGGCTTTCGTGCGGGACCCGTATCCGACTTACCAGGAAATGCGGGATCGACATCCCGTGTATCGCATGGACGAGAACGGCTTCTGGCTGATCACGCGGTACGAAGACATCAGCCGCGCGCTTGGCGATTCGGCGACCTATTCATCGTCGCGCGGCAATAGCACCGTGGATACCCCGGTGCGCGTCGGCAAGACCCTCGGCACGATCGACCCGCCGCGTCATGACGATCTGCGCCGGATCATCCTGAAGGGCTTCACGCCGGCGCGCATTGAAGCCACCTTGCCAGGCGTTCGCGAGCATTCGCGAAAGCTCGCCAACGACTTGCGCGCGAAGGGCGGCGGCGACCTGGTGCTGGAGCTCGGCCGTCCCGTCCTGTTCAACGCGCTGGGCCGCATGCTCGGTCTGGACCACGCGGCGGCGACGCGCGCAAGCCAGCTGATGACCGGTCTCTTCCACTCGACCGAAGGACCGATGGGCAGCCCACTTCCCGGGAAGATGGCGCCCGACATCTACGCCCTCCTCAGCGACGAGCTGAAGAAGCGAAAGGGCGCGCGCGGCGACGACCTCTTTTCGGTGCTGATCTCCGCCCGCGAGCAGGGCGCAAATCTCTCCGAGGACGAAATCGTCGCCAATATGATGACCGTGCTGCTCGCCGGCAACGCATCGGTCGGTCACTTCTTTCCGAACCTGATGCATGCCCTGTGGTTGCACCCCGACGCAAGGAAAGCGGTCCGCGAGAACCCTGGCTCAATCGACGCCGCGATCGAGGAGGGCGTGCGCTGGGACACCTCGACGCAGTGCTTCGCCCGGCACCTGACCGCCGATGTCGAGATCGCCGGAATACAAATCCCGGCGGAGTCGCGGCTGGTGCTGTTCTATGGCTCGGCCAATCGCGACGAGCGCGTTATCGCCAGCGCCGATCGGTTCGATATCAACCGTTCAAGGGTGCGCCACTTTGGATGGGGCTCGGGACCGCATTTCTGCTTCGGCGCGCCGACCGCCAAGGCGATGGTGCGAACCATTCTGCAGGAGGCGCTGCCGGTGCTCGGCGACTACGAGCTCGACATGGACAAGGCGGTGCGCGTCCATCACACGATGGTCAGGGGATTCAAGATCCTCCCGGCCCGCCTATGAATTAGTGCGGGCCGGATCCGCTGGCCGA
>DASWER010000129.1:0-1558 GCA_036394655.1 Burkholderiales bacterium | reverse complement strand
GAGGTCACCCCGGGCAGAGCCTTCGGCCGGCGGCTGAAGCCGGCGACGTTGAAGCCGAGCGCGAGCAGCTTGCGCGCCGCATCCGAGCCGAGCTCGCCCAGGCCGAGGATGCCGACGGTGCGATCGGCGGCGAGGTACTGCTTGCGCCGGCGCCACTGGCGCTCGGCCTGCTGCGCGCGGTAGCGACAGTGATGGCGATGCCAGTCGAGCACGTGCGCGATCACCGATTCCGTCATCGCCGCCACCATGCCCGGATCGATCAGCCGCGCGAGCGGCACGCCTTTCGGCAGGCCGGGGTCGGCGAGCAGCTTCTCGACGCCCATCCATAGCGACTGGATCAGCTTGAGGTTTTTCAAAGCGGCGAGCGTGCCCGCCGGCGGCGTCGCGACCAGCGCGATGTCGATCGGCCCATCAGAAGTGGTGAAGCGCGGCGCGGTAAAGAAACGGTCCTGCGGCAGCGCGCGCTCGAGCAACGGAATCCAGAATTCCGCTTTCTCGGTTTCGCTGGCGAACAGAATGTTCACGGGCGCGGGGATGGTAGCATCCGCGCGAGGAGGCCCGCCGTGAACTCACTTGCTGTTTTGCTCGCCGCGCTGCTTGCTTTTCCAGCGCTGGCGCAAGACTGGCCGAAGCAGAAACCGATTCACATCGTGGTCGGCTTTGCGCCGGCGAGCACCACCGATCTGGTCGCGCGCCTGGTGGCGCCGAAGCTGTCGGAGGCGCTTGGTCAATCGGTGGTGGTGGAGAACAAGCCCGGCGCCGGCGGCAACGTCGCCGCGCAGCAGGTGAAGCGCGCCGCGCCCGACGGCTATACGCTGTTCGTCACGAGCGTCGCTTACGCGGTGAACCCGAGCCTGTATGCGAACGCGGGCTACGACCCGTTCACCGATTTCATTCCGGTGATCCTCGGGCCGACCACGCCGAACATCATCACCGTGAATCCTGCGGTGCCGGCGAAAAACCTCAAGGAGCTGGTCGAGCTCGCGAGGAAGGAAAAGCTTTCCTACGCATCTTCCGGCATCGGCACCACGACGCACCTCTCGATGGAGCGCATCAAGCTCGCCGAGAAGATCGACATCACGCACGTCCCTTACCAGCCGGCGCAGGCGGTCGGCGCGGCGGTCGCCGGCCATACGCAGATTTCCAGCACCTCGATGCCCCCGGCCGTGGCGCACGCCAGGGCGGGACGCGTGCGTGCCCTGGCGGTCACGAGCGCGCAGCGCTCGCCGGCGCTTCCCGATGTGCCGACCGTGAACGAGCAGGGCTACTCCGGCTTCGACGACCTGACGTGGACGGCGTTCTTCGCGCCGGCGGGCATGTCGCAGGATCTCGTCAACCGCCTGAACGCCGAGATCAACCGCGCGCTGTCCGCGCCCGAGGTGCAGGAGCGCCTCGGGTCGCTCGGCCTCGACTGGAGGGCGAATACCTCGGGCGAGTTCGCCGCCTTCCTGCGCAGCGAAGTCGACAAGTGGTCGAAGGCGGTAAAGGACTCGGGCGCGAAAGCCGACTGAACGCAATCCAGAGGAGAACATGATCCGTATCGCAAGCGTCGCCCTGC